>QWPJ01000057.1 GCA_003671195.1 Planctomycetota bacterium | reverse complement strand
CAATCGTTTAACCCGCAGCCAACGGCGAGGAAGTCGCTATTTTGCACTCATGTCGTACTCCGCATCGCGACAATCCGTACCCGCTGGGATTGATTTCGACAAACGTCGTGTCGATCCTGATCGAAAAAGGAATCCGTCACGGTTGCCCCGATTCGATTCGATTCGATTCGATTACGAGCACCGTCCGCCGCGGCGGACTGAGCACGAGCACGATGAAATCCGAGGCGATGCACGAACGCATGCTCTGTAGCTGCAAGTTACGCCTCGCCAGGCAAGCCCGACGGTAGGCTCACACAGCCGCCATCGAGCCCCTCTTGGCCTCCGTCGGCTTCATGCCGCCGAGGCCAAGTCCAAAGCGATCCAATCCTCGTCGATCAGCTTTCTTCGTCGCTACGAAGTTTCGCTAAAACACTGAAATCTTCTAGCGTCGAGGTGTCTTGCACGTTCTCTTTGCCCGAAGCGATATCGCGCAAAAGCCGACGCATGATCTTGCCGCTCCGTGTCTTGGGCAACATCGTGGTAAATCGGATCTCGTCGGGGACGGCCAATGCACCGATCTCCTTGCGCACATGCTTTTTCAACTCCTCTCGGATCGACTCATCGGGCGCGTGATTCTTGAGCGTCACAAACACCGCTATCCCTTGCCCCTTGATCTCGTCAGGTCTGCCCACCGCTGCGGCTTCTGCCACCGACGGATGACTCACCAACGCGCTTTCGATCTCGATGGTGCTGAGCCTGTGCCCCGATACGTTGATCACATCGTCGATCCGACCCATGATCCAATAGTACCCGTCCTCGTCCTGACGAGCGTTGTCTCCCGTCAAGTACATGTGCGGCACTTTCTTCCAATACGTTTCCTTGAATCGCTCGTCGTCGCCCCAAACCCCACGGAGCATCCCCGGCCAAGGCTTCTCGATGCACAACATCCCTCCCTCGTTGGTCCCTACGTCGCTCAAATCCCCATGCAGAACCCTTGGCACAATCCCAGGAAGCGGCTTGGTGCACGAACCGGGTTTGCATGGAATCGCGCCAGGCAACGGGGACATCATGATCCCACCGGTCTCGGTCTGCCACCACGTATCGACAATCGGACAGCGACCCGCACCAATCTTGTTGTAGTACCACATCCACGCCTCAGGATTGATCCCCTCGCCAACACTCCCAAGCAGCCTTAAGCTCGACAAGTCGTGCTTGTCGACATGGTGATCCCCCCACTTGATGAACGCGCGAATGGCCGTCGGGGCTGTGTACAAAATGGTCACTTTGTATTTCTCGATCAGCTCCCAAAAACGGTCCTCGGCAGGCCAGTTCGGTGCCCCCTCATAGAGAACCTGAGTCGCTCCGGCCGAAAGCGGTCCATAGACGATGTAACTGTGGCCGGTGATCCAACCGCAGTCGGCCGTGCACCAAAAGATGTCCTGACCGGGCTTGTGATCAAAGACCCATTCAAACGTTCTCTTGACATACAGGTTGTATCCGGCCGTGGTGTGCTTGATCCCTTTGGGTTTCCCCGTCGAGCCCGACGTGTAAAGAATAAAAAGGGGATCCTCACTATCGAGCTCTACGGCCGGAAAATGATCGGGGGAATCGGCCGTGATCTCGTGCCACCAAAGATCGCGATGGGCTTGCATCGCCGGTTCGTTGCCCGCCCGACGCAGCACGATGCAGTGCTCGACACTCGGACTTTTGGCCAAGGCCTCGTCGACGGTTTGCTTAAGCGCAAGAAGCTTCCCTCGCCTCCATCCACCATCGGCCGTAATGACCAACTTGGCCTGCGCATCGTTATTCCGATCGGCGATGGCCTCGGCACTAAATCCACCGAATATCACCGAATGGATCGCGCCGATCCGCGCGCAAGCGAGCATCGCTACGGGAAGTTCCGGAACCATGGGCATGTAGATGCTCACGCGGTCTCCTTTTTCGATCCCAAGCTTGGTCAAGGCCGCAGCAAAGCGGCACACGTCCTTGGTCAGCTCCGCATAAGTGATCGTGCGGGTATCGCCCGGTTCACCTTCCCAATGGAATGCAACCCGGTCGCCCCGGCCAGCTTGCACATGCGCATCGAGGCAATTGTAGGAAACATTCGTCTTGCCACCGAGGAACCACTGCGCAACTGGCTCTTGCCAATCGAGCGTTTGTGTAAAGGGCTTGAACCAGTGCAAGTGCTCTCGGGCTTGGGCTTCCCAAAACTTTTCGGTATCGCCAATCGAGGTCTCGTAAAGAGCTTGATAAGCATCCATCGAACCGATTTCGGCAGTTTGCGAAAATTCGCTACTCGGCGGAAAGACCCGCGTTTCGTTCATCACATTGGCGATTTGCTTGGGGGCTTTGGTTTCAGGACTGTGCTCAGTGGCCATCGTTTTTCTCGGTTCGATGCAAAGACCAACGGGAAAGGATAGTAATCAACGAAAAAGACTCAGGGCATGGACTCTGGGGCATGTAGCGATCGGTCTGAATCAAAGCCCCATCGCGGGACGCTCAAGCGGCATAAACTGCGATAAGTATCGGTGGCTTTGCACCAAGGCCGATTTGCGGTTTTCGAGCGAGCCTTCATAAGCTCGATCCTCAACCTCCACGCACACCGGACCCCGATAACCCGCATCGCTCAATACCGAAAAGAACCGTCCCCAGTGAACATCTCCTAAACCAGGAAGTTTGGGGAAATGGTACAAGTTCGGATGCGCGAAAATTCCATGCTCGTCGACCAAATGGGAATCGAGCCGAACATCCTTGGCATGCACATGATATATCCGATCGACAAACTCTCGAATCGGCTTGAGGTAATCCATGTGCTGGAATACCAAGTGTGAGGGGTCGTAGTTGAGCCCCAAGTGAGGGCTCCCTAGATCGGAAAAGAGCCTTCGCCAAATCGCGGGGGAACTGGCGATGTTCTTTCCGCCTGGCCACTCGTCGGCCGTGAAAATCATCGGGCAATTCTCGATCCCGATGCGCACCGAGTGCTTTTCAGCAAAATCCACCAACGGCCCCCACGTCTTGAGCATCCTGGGCCAATTGTCCTCGACGCTCTTGGTGTGATCGCGTCCGATGAAGGTGTTGACCTGGTGGACTCCCAATCGTCGAGCCGCTGCAATCACCTGCTTGAGATGCTCACAGCACCGTTCGGCCTCCTGAAGGTCCGAGGATAAGCAGTTCGGGTAGTAGCCCAAGCCGCTGATCCCAATCTTATGCTTGGCCAATAGCTGATGGATTTGTGCGACATCCCGATCGCCCAACTCCTGAACATTCACGTGGGTCACACCCGCATAGCGACGATCCGCTTTGCTCGGAGGCCAACACATCAGCTCGACGGTTTGATATCCGATCGATGCGGCTAGCTCGATGACTTCCGCGAGACTCAGCTCCGGAACAATCGCGCTTACGAAACCGAGTTGCATCATGGAAAAAGACGTTCTCTTAGAGTTCCAGGAAAAGTCGAGCTGGATCCTCAATCACTTCTTTGATCGTTTTGAGGAACGAGACCGCTTCGCGTCCGTCGATGATGCGATGATCATAGGTCAAGGCCAAGTACATCATCGGGCGAATCACGACCTGACCGTTGAGCGCAATAGGACGCTCTTGGATGGAGTGCAAGCCGAGGATCCCACTCTGAGGTGGATTGACGATCGGAGTCGATAAGAGCGATCCGTAGATTCCACCGTTGCTGATGGTAAAGGTCCCACCCTCGAGATCCTCAGGCATGAGTCGATTGTTCTTGGCCAAGTCGGCAAATTCCCCAATTGTACGTTCGATGTCTGCGAAACTCATCCGCTCGACATTTCGCAACACAGGAACCACTAGCCCCTTGCCGCCGCCGATCGCGATGCCGATATCGTAGTACTGTTTGTAGACGATGTTGTTTCCTCGGACCTCTGCATTGACCGCCGGGTAACGCTTGAGAGCCTCGCAAGCTGCTTTGGCGAAAAACGACATGAATCCGAGCTTCGTGCCATGCTTTTCTAGAAAAGCGTCTTTGTATTTGTTGCGTAGCTGCATGACTGGCTGCATGTCGACTTCATTGAAAGTCGTCAGCAAGGCCGCTTCGTGCTGGGCTCGTACTAGCCGTGTCGCAATCGTGCGACGGATCATGCTCATGGGCTTGATCTCCTCGCTCCGATTCTGCGAACCCTGCTGGACCGCAATCGATGTGGCCGCAGGAACAACGACCGGTGCCTGAGTCGGCGATACGACGACCGGTGCACTTGCCGGAACACTTCGACCGGCCGAAGCATTGGCGACGTCCTCCTTCAACACCCGACCACCAGGCCCCGTGCCGGGAATCGACTCGGGGGTTATTCCAAGGTCCCCAGCCATGCGGCGGGCCGCGGGCATCACTCGCGCATCACCGGAAGAACCTGCCGACGCGACCGCTGCAGATTGTGAAGTTGAGGATGGTCCAGCCGCAGGGGCTGGAGCGGGTGCTGCACTTGCAACCGTCTTGGCCGCCGGTTGAAACTCTGCAATCGCCTCGCCAACGGCTGCGAACTGATCGTTAGGCTTGAGAATCCTCAAGAGAATCCCATCGACTGGAGCCGAAACCTGCACGGAAGCCTTCTCGGTCTCAAGATCGACCAAGTCGGTGCCGGCGGCGACCCACTCCCCCTCCTTTTTGAGCCATTGGCTGATCTGGACTTCGGAAATGCTTTCACCGACAGCAGGTACGACGATGGGTGTCATAAAAATACGGACGAAGGGGTAGAGGTAGTTTCAAGGGTTGGCAGGCTAAACTCAACGATTCGAAATCATAGCCTAAAGGCAAAACGACTCCAACACAGGCTTTGCTTGGAAAATCAAATCGCACAGGATAAAAACCGATCCGGCTGATTCGGCTGATCCGTCCGAGGCCGACAGCTATTACAGTGCCATTTTGCGATTAATTTTCGAAAAACTCTTGATTTTAAACTAAGTGGCCTTTTGGGAACCCAGGGCGTTGCTAAACTAGGGAACTTAGCTGGACCCGGATTTAGCGGATTATTCGTTGAAATCCGGGGTGCACTTGGGCGATGCGACAGCTTGACTTTAAACAATTTCGAGGCGACGAGGGGATTGCTTTGGTTTTCCGAGATCATGTTCCTCATCGAGCCAACGTCTCCGCGGGTCGCCGACCGGTCGGTCTTGTCGAAATTGTTTCTTCTGGCCTTGGGGGTTCGCACAAACGGATCTGTGCTGCGAGCCAGGAGCGGTCTTTCTCTAAGAGTACGGAGGATTCTCAATGAAGCCATTGATTCTACGGGCAGATAGCCGAATCACCCCCGTTGCGTTTCCTCGCAGTGTTTTCAGGCCAAAAGCTTGAAGCACCCCCACCGGCGATCAGGAAATTCAGGCTCCTTTTGATCGTCACTCCCGTTTTGCTCTCGACCGCTTGGGTCGAGTGCTTCGAGCCTTCCTTCCCAATTTCGAGTGCTTGTATCCCTTAACCGATAGAACTTTCCAGTTATGGCGACATCATCGAAGCGACGACTGCAGACCTCAGAGACAAGGGTTTTCGGATCGGGTCGCAGTCAGTTCCCAATCCCGAACTTGACGGTGCTCCAGACGGCCTCCTACGAAGCCTTTCTCCAGGAGGATATCGCTCCTGACAAGCGAAAGAACCAAGGGCTCGAAGGGGTTTTGCGGGAAGTTTTCCCGATCACGAGTTACGACGCGACCGCTTCGCTCGAGTACTTGCGGTTTGAACTGGGCAAGCCCCGTTACACTCCAGAAGAGTGCCGTCAATTGAGGCTGACCTACGGCAAGCCTCTTAAGGTTTGGTTGCGACTGAACCGACAGCAACCTCTCGAAGAAGAGGTGTTTTTGGGCGATATTCCGATCATGCTCGGGGGTGGTGAATTCATCATCAACGGTGCCGAACGGGTCGTCGTAAGCCAACTCCACCGCTCTCCAGGGGTCGATTTCGTAGAGGAGTCCGAAGGAACATCGGATCGAAAACTCCCATCCGCTCGCGTGATTCCCGAACGCGGAAGTTGGATTGAAATCAATGTAACGAAAAAAGATTCCTTGCAAGTCCGGATCGACCAATCGGGCAAGTTCTCGGTGATCACGTTGCTGCGAGCTATGTCGCCGAAGTTCAGTACCAACACCGACATGCTCTCGGTTTTCTACGAGGTGAAATCCGAGAAAGTCAGCGATGGGCGTTCGTTGCCCAAAATCGAAAACAAGATCGCCTGCGATGATGTTGTTTTCCCTTCGGATCACGAGCGGGCTGGTGAAATCATCGTCGAAGCCGGTCACAAGATCACCAAGGCGATCGGCGATGTGATCTGCACCTGCGGAGTCAAGTCCGTCGAGGTCATGGATGCACCCAAGGTCCCGTATTTGCTCAATTCGATGGCAGAGGACAACACCGCGAGCCACGAAGAAGCCTTGCTCCGAATCTATCAGCGGCTCCGACCGGGGAATCCTCCCGCTCTGGAGAAAGCCAAGCAACTGTTCCATGAGAAATTCTTCGATATCAACCGCTACCGACTCGGTCGAGTGGGTCGATTCCGAGTCAACCGCAAGCTCGGTTTGGCCGTTCCTGAAGACGAAATGGCACTGCGACCCGAAGACCTCATCGCTTCGATCAAGTACCTGATCGACCTTTTTGACCAAGACAGTTCGGCCCGTTTCGACGACATCGACCACCTGGGAAATCGTCGACTGCGAACCATCGACGAACTGGCTTGTGAGGAACTCCGCAAAGGTTTCCTGAAACTCCGCCGCACCGTCCAAGAGCGCATGAGTGTCAAGGATGTCCAGGACATGACCCCTCGGACTTTGGTCAACCAAAAGAGCATCTCGGCGGCGATCGAATACTTCTTTAGTCGAGGAGAACTTTCGCAGGTTGTCGACCAAACCAATCCGCTATCCCAACTGACCCACGAGCGACGGCTCTCGGCCCTCGGACCAGGCGGTTTGAACCGAAAACGAGCCGGCTTCGAGGTTCGCGACGTTCACATTTCGCACTACGGTCGAATCTGCCCGATCGAAACCCCTGAAGGTACCAACATCGGTCTGATCAGCTCCCTGTCGATCTACGCTGCAGTCGATGAATACGGGTTCCTGATCTCGCCTTATCGCAAGATCTCCGAAGGACGAGTGACCGATGATGTCGTATGGCTACGTGCCGACGAGGAGTCCGATGCCTACATCGCTCCGGCGGACTTGGCCGTCAAGGATTCGGTATTGGTTTCAGGCCCTGGTCTGATCGCACGCCACCGAAGCGATTTTGAAATCGTGGCCCCAGAAGCTGTCCAATACATGGACATCTCTCCATGCCAAATGGTCGGCGTCTCGGCCGGTTTGATCCCGTTCTTGGAGCATGACGACGCGAACCGCGCGTTGATGGGTTCGAACATGCAGCGTCAAGCCGTTCCGCTTCTGGTCGCCGAACCGCCGATTGTCGGAACCGGCCTGGAAAAAGAGGTGGCGAAAAACTCATCCATGGTCGTGCGTGCCCGCCGCGCCGGTAAAGTGACGTTCGTCGATGCGACCCGCATCGAAGTCGGCACCGATATCTACCACATGAAAAAATACCAAGGTCTCAATGAACGGACCTGCTTGAACCAAAAACCGATTATCCAAATCGGCGACAAGGTGGAAAAGGGTCAGATTATTGCCGACGGTGCCTCGACCTATCTGGGCGAATTGGCCCTCGGTAGGAACGTTCTGGTAGGCTTCATGTCCTTCGATGGCTACAACTACGAAGACGCCATCATTATCAGCGAAGAACTCGTCAAGCAGGACGTCTACACCTCGATCCACATCGAGGAATTCGACGTCGAAATCCGCGAAACGAAACTCGGTCGCGAAGAGTTTACCCGGGACATTCCCAACGTCAGCGAAAAAGCCCTTCGAAACCTCGATGAGTCCGGGATTGTTCAAGTCGGAACGTACGTTCGCCCCGGGGATATCCTTGTCGGAAAGGTCTCGCCCAAGAGCAAGACCGAACTGACCCCCGAAGAGAAACTCCTGCACGCGATCTTCGGCCGGGCCGGGGAAGACGTCAAGAACGACTCCCTCGAAGTCAGTTCAGGGGTCGAAGGGATCGTCATCGACACCCAGAAGTTCTCCCGCCGTATGAGCCTTACCGAAGAAGAACGAAAGAACTTCGAACGGGAACTCAAGCTCGTCGAAACCGAAGGCAACAAGGATATTGCGACGGCATTTGTCGTCTTCGCCGAAGAGCTCGAAAAGGCCATCGGTGGCAAGTTGACCGACGAGGATGGTACTCCGCTTACCGGCGGCCAAGATCCAAAGTATATCTCCGAGAAAGCCCAGACATTCAACCTGTCTCGCTTGCTCAATCGGCTCGATACGGGCCTGCACGCGGAAGTCAAAAAGGTCCACAAGAACATGTGGCCCTCGGTCGAAGAAGCCCTGGATCTTCGAGATCGACGCACCAATAGCATGAAGCGAGGTGATGAACTCCGAAGCGGCGTGTTGCAGATGGTCAAAGTCTACATCGCCACCAAACGGGTCATCAGCATCGGCGATAAGATGGCCGGTCGGCACGGCAACAAGGGGGTTATCTCCAAGATCCTACCAGTCGAGGACATGCCTTTCTTGCCAGATGGCACACCGATCCAGATCATGCTCAATCCGCTGGGGGTTCCTAGCCGCATGAACGTAGGTCAAATTCTTGAAACCCACTTGGGATGGGCCGGCGCCGTGCTCGGCTTCCAAGCCATCACACCGGTTTTCGACGGTGCATCCGAAGAAATCATCAACGATGCACTCGAATCCGCAGGCTTGCCAAGGCACGGAAAAATCCGACTCTTCGACGGTCGAACCGGCGAAGAAATGGAGCAAGAGACCACCGTCGGATACATCTACATGCTCAAACTCCACCACTTGGTCGACGACAAGGTCCATGCTCGAAGCACAGGTCCTTACTCGCTGATCACCCAACAACCTCTGGGTGGCAAGGCCCGCTTTGGCGGCCAACGCTTCGGGGAAATGGAAGTCTGGGCTCTGGAAGCTTACGGCGCTGCGTACATCCTCCAAGAACTCCTAACCGTCAAAAGCGACGACGTCGAAGGAAGAACCAAGATCTACGAATCGATGGTCAAAGGCGAAAACACGCTCGAGTCTGGGACTCCTGCAAGTTTCGATGTGTTGACCAACGAAATCCGGGGCCTTGCCCTAAACATGCGACTCGAAAAACGCCGGTTGTAATCCGACGTTTTTTTCATCGCTCACCCAAAACCAACATCCGATCACTCTTAGATATCCGTTCCCTGGAGCATTCCTTACATGGGTACTGTTGCCGAAGCCACCTACGATCGCGTCAACGATTACACCTCGGTCAAGATCTCCCTGGCCCGACCGCAAGACATCCGGTCCTGGTCATTCGGAGAAGTCAAAAAGCCTGAGACGATCAACTACCGAACTTACCGTCCCGAAAAAGACGGCTTGTTCTGCGAACGTATTTTTGGCCCTGAAAAGGACTGGGAATGCGCTTGCGGAAAGTACCGTGGGATGAAGTACAAGGGGATGATCTGCGATCGCTGTGGGGTCAAAGTCACCCACTCGAGAGTTCGACGCAAACGCATGGGGCACATCGAACTTGCCGCCCCTGTAGCCCACATCTGGTTCTTCAAGGCGATGCCAAGCCGCCTTGGTAACCTGCTCGAAATGAAAACCACAAGCTTGGAAAAAGTGATCTACTTCCAAGACTATGTAGTTATCAATCCAGGTACCACGGATCTGGAAGCCCAACAACTTCTGACCGAAGAAGAGTACCGACTAGCCCGGGCCCAACACGGCGATGCTTTCGAAGCCGATATGGGTGCCGAAGCCGTTCGTAAGCTTCTCCAAAATCTCGACCTGATCAAACTTTCCGAAGTTCTCCGAACAGAACTCCAAGAGACCAGCAGCAAACAACGCAAAAAGGAATTGATCAATCGACTCAAGCTCGTCGAATCGATCCGCGATAGCGAAAATCGTCCCGAGTGGATGATCCTCGACGTTATCCCCGTCATTCCTCCTGACCTGCGACCGCTGGTCCTTCTCGATAGCGGGAACTTCGCAACCTCCGACCTCAACGATCTGTACCGACGGATCATCAACCGCAACAACCGATTGCGCAAGTTGGTCGATCTCAACGCGCCAGAAGTCATCATCCGCAACGAAAAACGAATGCTCCAGCAGTCGGTCGATGCTCTGTTTGACAACGGACGATGCAAACGCCCAGTTCTCGGAAGCAGCAACCGACCACTGAAGTCCCTGACGGATATGATCAAGGGCAAGCAGGGTCGGTTCCGCGAAAACCTTCTCGGAAAACGAGTCGACTACTCGGCCCGCTCGGTGATCGTCGTCGGACCACGTCTGCGTCTCCACCAGTGCGGATTGCCCAAGAAGATCGCTCTGGAACTCTACCAGCCGTTTATCATCCGAAAACTCAAAGACCTCGGGCATGCCGACACGATCAAGTCCGCAAAGAAAATGCTCGAACGCAAAGATGACGAAGTTTGGGATATCCTCGAACAAGTCATCCGAAACCACCCCGTGCTTTTGAACCGAGCCCCGACGCTCCACCGCATGGGTATCCAAGCCTTCGAACCAACACTCGTCGAAGGCAATGCCATCCACCTACACCCCCTGGTCTGCAAAGGTTTCAATGCGGACTTCGACGGTGACCAAATGGCCGTTCACTTGCCCCTGTCGATCGAAGCCCAAGTGGAAGCTCACACGCTGATGATGAGCACCCACAACATCTTCGCACCGAGCAACGGCAAGCCGATCATGAGCCCCTCGCAGGACACGGTCATGGGTTGCAACTACATCACCATCATGCTCGCGGATCAAAAAGGCGAAGGCATGACCTTCTCCAATCCAACCGAAGCCGATTACGCTTACAACGTCGGAAAAATCGCGCTGCATGCGAAAATCAAAGTCCGATTGCCCAAGGGCCAAAAGCTCAAGAGCGGTGAACCCACGGTTCCCGGTGGACGTATCGTCGAGACCACCTACGGACGTATCCTCTTTAATTCCATCCTCCCCCAAGGCATGGACTTCTACAACCAATCGCTCCGATCAAGCGACCTGGCGATGGTCATCAGCGACTGCTACCAGTTGCTGGGCCGACGCGCTACGATCCAGTTGCTCGATGATATGAACCAACTCGGGTTCCGCGAATCGACCCACAGCGGACTGTCCTTCGGTGCCGATGACCTCGTCACCCCGGATACCAAAGCTCGGCACATCACCGATGCAGATAAAAAAGTCATGACGTTCCAAAAGAACTACCTCAAGGGGGTTATGACCGCTCAAGAACGCTACAACCAAGTTCTCGATGCTTGGACGGCCGCTCGCGAAGCGATCACCAAGGACATGCTCGCTGCCATGGAGACCGACCAGCACCGAGGTCCATGGTACGTCAACCCCGTGTTCTTGATGGCATCCTCCGGTGCTCGTGGTGGTATCGAACAGATCCGACAGCTCGCAGGCATGCGGGGACTCATGGCCAAGCCAACCGGCGAAATCATCGAAACGCCCATCAAGTCGAACTTCCGAGAAGGCCTATCCGTTCTTGAGTACTTCAGCTCCACCCACGGTGCACGCAAAGGTCTAGCCGATACGGCTCTGAAAACCGCCGACTCCGGTTACTTGACCCGTAAACTCGCCGACGTTGCCCAAAACGTTGTAATCACCTTGCACGATTGCGGGACCAACAAGGGGATCACCAAGGGTGTGATTTACCGAGGTGAGAAAGTCGAAGTCCGACTCATCGAGGCGATCACGGGTCGTGTCAGCCGACAAAATATCGTCAACCTCATCACCTCCGAGACCATCGTCGAAGAGAACCAGATGATCTCCCGCACCGTAGCCCACAAGATCGAAGAGATGGGTCTGGAGAAAATCCAAGTCCGCTCGCCGATGACCTGCGATGCTCCCTTGGGTGTCTGCCGCGCCTGCTATGGCATGGATATGAGCACCGGGGCCGTGGTCGAAGAAGGCATGGCCGTGGGTATCATCGCCGCCCAAAGTATCGGCGAACCCGGTACTCAGCTAACCATGCGTACCTTCCACATCGGTGGTGCCGCAGGTACGACCATGGAAGAAAGCGACATCAAGTCCAAGAAGGGCGGTGTCGTCAAATACATCAAAATGCGCTTCGTGCGAAACGATAACGGAGAAGACGTCGTTCTGACACGCAATTGCGAAATCGCAGTCGTCGATGCCCGTGGACGTGAACTCGAACGCTACGAAATCCCCGTCGGTGCAAGACTCTTGGTAGCCGAAAATCAGGAAATCCCCAAGGCCCAAGTCCTCTGCGAATGGAACCCTCACAAGATTCCTATCCTGGCGACCGCTAGCGGTAAAGTTAGCTTCGTCGATATTTCCGAAGGCGAAACGCTCAAAAGCGAAAAAGACCCAAGCGGAAACATCCGCCGAACCATCATGGACTCGCGTGGAAAATTCCACCCACAGATCGTTCTCGAAGATGCCGACGGAAAAGCAGTCGATGTGCACTACCTGCCCGATAAGGCAGTAATCAACGTCATCGAAGGCAAAAAGGTCAACGCAGGTACCGAGCTTGCAGAAATGCCACGCGAAGCCACCGGCGTCCGAGACATCACCGGGGGTCTGCCACGTATTACCGAAATTTTCGAAGCTCGAAAACCCAAAGATCCTGCCGTCGTTGCTGAAATCGACGGAACCGTCGAAATCTCCAAAGATCGTAAACGGGGCAAGCGATCGATCCTCGTCAAGAGCGACAGCGGTGAGGAAATCGAACACTTGGTCCCACCAGGAAAGCGATTCCTGGTCCACTCGGGCGATATCGTTAAGGCCGGACAAGCTCTCGTCGAAGGACCCCTGGTCCCCCACGATATCTTGCGAGTCAGTGGCGAAGAAGCCGTACAACAGTACCTGCTCCACGAAGTCCAACAGGTCTACCGTTCGCAGCGAGTGGAAATCAACGACAAACACGTCGAGATCATCATCGCTCGGATGCTCCGAAAAGTGAAAATCACCAACCCAGGTGACACTAGCCTTCTGGCTGGATTGGTCATGGACCGCTTCGACTTCAAGAAACACAACGACCATATCGCCAAGTGCATCCGAGTCACCGATCCAGGTGATACTCAGTTCGCCCTCGGTACCATTGTGCCAAAGGAAGAATTCGATACGGCAAACGCCCAAAGCGAAGGGCTCGGTGGCAAGGGAGCCAAGGGCAAGAAGCCCAAGCCCGCGCAAGCCGAAGTCCAACTGCTCGGGATCACCAAAGCAGCCGTCCAAAGCAATAGCTTCATCTCGGCAGCCAGCTTCCAAGAAACCACCAAAGTCCTCACCGAAGCGGCACTTGCCGGTAAAGTCGACCGATTGGTAGGTCTCAAAGAGAACGTTATCCTCGGACACCTGATCCCTGCCGGTACCGGCTTTAGGATCTTCCAGGAATCCGAAGTCTCTTATCGCAAGGAAGCTCTCGAAGACCTCGTCAATCGCGGAGCGGCGATCGCCGAACAGCAAAACTATCCTCTCTTGAACCAAGCCCCTCAGTCGGCCCCCGAGGAAATTCAAATCCCCGAACCGCCTGCCAGCCCGGCTGCGATCCCTCCCTCGGATGCTCCTGCATTCGAGGAATAGATCACCCAAGAGTCGATCATCGCACCAAGGATAACCTTGGCATGAGACAGTTCCCGTGGATTTAGAGTCCGATTTTCAATGGCTAGCCTCGTCCAGCATGGACCAGGCTTGGGCCTACTGCAAAAACGCGGATTCTTTCCCCAAGGCCCGTCTTGCAAAACTCGGGCTCTCCCCAGACCAATCGCACTGGCTCCAAACACAAATGGAGTTTGCGAACGGTCCGGCCAAACGGAAAGTCAATCAACCCTGGAATTGGTTCTGGACCAAGATCCTCTTGGAACAAGCCTCCGATCAATGGGTTGCCGAACAGACGGCAGAGGATTTCCCCAAAGGCGTTCAAGTCGTCGATGGATGTTGCGGTGCGGGGGTCGATTCGATCGCCCTGGCTCAGTACCTTGAACGCTCCAGCGAATCCTTCGAAACGGTCCTGCCCATCGATGCCTCCGGTTTGGCGTGTGAATTGACCCGCTGGAACGCCCGTCAAAACGGATTGGTTTTGAACCCTCGACATGCTCGCTTCGAAGAGGTCGATTTACCTTCCCAAGCTTGGCTTCACCTCGATCCAGACCGCAGAGCCTCGGGTCGGACCGTCGATGTCTATGCGACCGAACCGAGCTGGACGACGATCGCGACTCGAATCGACCAAGCACCCGGAGCTTCAGTCAAATCGGCTCCAGGTTTCCAACCCGATGCAGACTTCTCATGGGGCGAATGCGGCGCACCGGACGCCAGACGATGGATATCCCGGGACGGAACGGTTCGACAGCAACGGCTCTATTGGAGAATCCCACGATGGGAGAACGCAGCGAGGATCGCAAGCGGATTTCGCAAAGCAAGCGGTTGGCATCATGAAGTCTTCGATGAGGAAATCCTCGATGACTCCGAGCGGTATTTCCGAATTCTCCATGAACGCTCTGAAATCCAAGTCGGATGCTATGTCGCGGACCACGATCCTGCCTTGAGAGCCGCAGGTTGCGTCGTGGCCTTGGCTGGCCGTTTGCAGATGAAAGTCCTGGGCAACGAGTTCGGCTATTGCTCAGCAAATCAGCCCGTAGCGCACCCGATGCTTCGCTGGTTTCGCGTCTTGGATCTGCTCCCCATGGATCGAAAAAAAGTTCGAGCCATGTCGCGCAGCATGCCTTGTGCAACCTGGGAACTCAAAAGCAGAAATGTCGATGTCGACTTGATCCAACTGCGGAAAGAACTGCTCATCGACAAGAACTCCCCGCGCGCAGGCTCATTGCTGATCACCAAACTCGGTAAACAACACATCTGCATGGTCTGTGAGGAGATCCTGGCATGAACGGAATTTTCATCACCGGAACCGACACCGAAGTCGGAAAAACTTTCTTCGTTTGCCAATATGCGAAAAAATTGATCGGTCAGGGAATTCGCGTCGGGGTGTACAAGCCCGTCGCCAGCGGCCTGAGAAGAGAAGATACCCGAAGCGATGCATCGCAATTGAAACGATCCCTCGGTTCGTCTGGAGCGAATATTGCACTCGAGCGAATCAATCCACAATGCTTTCTGGCACCTTTGGCACCTCCGATCGCAGCCCAAGCCCAGCAGCAGACCGTCGACCAAGACCTCCTCATCCGAGGAGCCCGAGCCTGGGTCGACGACTGCCAGCTCCTGTTGGTCGAAGGGGCAGGGGGCCTGCTCTCACCGATCTCGTGGTCCATGACCAACGCGGACCTAGCCATGCAATTGGGATTCCCGCTGATCGTCGTCGCCGAAAACAGACTCGGTTGCGTCCACCAAATCCTCGCCACGGTCAAAGTTGCACTCAGCTACCAGATGACCGTGCAAGCCGTAGTTTTAAACCATGTCCATGCAATTCCACACGGCGAGGAAACTCAAGAATCCGCAACCGTGCATAACCGCCGTTTGCTCGAGCCTTTCCTGCGAGCCCTAAACCCTGAAATTGAGATTTGGGAACAACCGCACCTCCAGTCCGGGCTTCCGGCATAAGCGAAACTACCTGTTTTCACCGATCGAACCCAATCGGGGATTGATTCTTTGTGGAAATTGGACACCAATGCGATCATAATCCATCAACCTGACTCTCTACCCTGCGGATCGACAGCATGTTTTATTGGATCTATGACGTCCCTAGCACCACTCTAGCGCTGCTGATCACCGGCGCCTTCGTTGGCTTCAGTTGGATCGGTGCAGTACTCATACGCCCAATCCTGCGTGCCTTTTTGCGCAAGCGAGCAGATATCAACGATCTGATTGGGTATATGCTCTCGTGCTTCGGTGTTTTCTATGGCCTGCTCCTGGGATTGCTGGCCGTGGCAGCCTACCAAAACTTCAGCACGGTCGAGACGATCGTCTCGAAGGAAGCGTCAGCCCTCTCGGCGCTGTCAAGAGACGTTAGCGCCTACCCCGAACCCGATCGCACTAACCTTATATGGTTGCTCCGAGATTACACGAGATATGTCGTTCACTACGCATGGCCCTCGCAGCGAAAGGGAATCGTCCCTCAAGAAGGCAACACGCGGATGATCGCTTTCCATGAGCAACTCATCCGTTTTGAACCCCAAACTCCTGGGCAGGAAATCCTTCATGCCGAAGCCCTACGGCAGTTCAATAACTATCTTGAAGCTCGCCGGATGAGAATCTTTTCGGTAACCACCTCGATCCCGGGTGTGATGTGGGCCGTCGTACTCGTCGGAGCCCTGATGAACATCGCTCTGATCTGGATGTTCGACATGAAACTCATCAACCACCTCTTCCTAGGCGGAATCCTATCTGCCTTCATGGGCCTGATGATTTTCCTTATCGCCTCCCTCGACAACCCATTCCGGGGTGAATTGAGCATCTCCCCTGCTCCTTTTGAAGACATCCTTACGCATTTGATGGAAGAGTAGCGTTCATGCATCCTAGGTACGCATTGCCGTCGATTAAAACCGCGTTGGGCTTGGCACTGATCCTCACATGGACTTGTAACCTGGGCTGCGAACAGCTCAACAAGACGATCGGTGTTCTGACCAAACCCAAAGAGACCAAGGAGACTATCAAGCTTGGGATCCTTCATTCCCAAACCGGATCGATGGGCATGAACGAGATGTCTCTGAGGCATGCGGAAGTTTTTGCAATTGAAGAAATCAATGACAGCGGCGAATTTCCCAAGACCGAGTTTGTCCCGGTCGTCAAAGACGGTCGCTCCAAAAGCGATCACTTCCGCCGCAGAGCTCGCGATTTGATCGATGTCGAAAAAGTTGATGTCATTTTCGGTTGCTGGACGAGCCTGCACCGCAAAGCGGTCATCGAGGAAATGGACAACCCATCGGACTTGTTTCGCCCCGTTGGCTTCGTCGGAAATATCAGCACCAAACGCCACGAACCGCTCCTGTTCTACCCCCTGCAATACGAAGGCTTCGAAGCCCACCGAAACGTTTTTTATTTCGGCAGCACTCCCAACCAACAAATCCTTCCTGCAATCGATTGGTTTCTGTCCGTCCAAGGAGGAAAACGTCAAAAACTCTATCTGATCGGCTCGGATTATCTCTTCCCTCGAATGGCAAATTACATCGTCAAAAAATACCTCGAATCGCGCGGTATCGAAGTAGTCGACGAAGTCTATCTGCCGCTTGGCCATAAAGACTTTGGAGATGCAATTCTCAAGATCCAGCAAAAGTCCCCGGATCTGATCCTCAGCACCATCAACGGCGATAGCAACCGACCCTTCTACGAACAACTTTATAAGTCGGGGATTCGAGCCGAGACCCTTCCGGTGCTTGCGACCAGCGTCGCCGAAGACGAACTGCGCCGTATCCCTCCCGAGTTCGTCCAAGGACACTATGCAGCTTGGAGCTACTTCCAATCCCTCGATACCCCTGAGAGCAAAAAGTTCGTAGGGCTCTTCAAAAAGACCTTCGGTTTAGATCGAGTCGTCGACGATCCGATGGAGGCCGCGTACACCCAAGTCATGGTCTGGAAAGAGGCGTACAAACGTGCAAATTCCTCCGATCCACTCAAGATCCGCGAGGTGCTCGAAAAGGGCCTGGAATTCGATGCACCCGGTGGCCGAATCAAAGTCGATCCAAAAACACACCACATGTACAAGAAATTCCGACTCGGACAAATCCAACTCGACCGGCAATTCAAAATCATCTACGAATCCAAAGACCTGATCGCTCCAGACCCTTTCCCTGCTTTCGCGTTCCCCGGTTGGGAATGCGACTGGACTCAAGGCGGTCTGACCAAAGGCCCAATTCCGAAGATCGGCCTTTGATCCTCCTAGCAATCCTGCTCTCACTCGGAGGGGACTAGCCTCAAAAACGCGATCAAGTCGTTAAGCCCCGAGGGATCAAGCTCTTTGAGCAACCCGTCGGGCATGAGCGACTTACCCGAACTCTTCCACTCATCGATCTGACTCCGATCGATCGATACGCTTTGATTCTGCGCCGTCTGGATCGTAATTTGGTCCTGACTCGACCGGATCAATATCCCTGCGGCTACCTCTCCATCCTTGGTCCGAATCTGCTGCTGCTCATACTTAGGATCCATCTCGCGACTCGGCTCGGCGATAGCCAGTCCGATCGCTTCGTTAGGGCGAACTCGATAAGAGTCCAACGCAGGACCAATCTGGATCCCGATATCCATGACCCGATGGCACGAGGCGCACAATTTGCGAAAGTGCTCCTGGCCCTCTTTGGCATTCCCGGGTTGCTCCCACGCCTCGCGGTACTTGCTCGCAACGCTCTCCCAGGAAACCTCCGATACCGGTGACAATCTCTGCGCTCGTTTCTTGATCCCTTCGGTCGGGAACGCTCTCAGCGCCTGCCAGACCCAAGCGGGAGTAGTAGGCAATCCCGCGGAAGTCCCCAAACTGGATTCCTCAAGTCGATCGAGCAAGAGCTTGGCTCCCTGCTCGTTTCGAATCAGCGCCTTGAAGATCGATTGCTCAATCAATGGATTCGAACCGTCGAGATACTTCATCGCAATCTGCTGCAAGGCAGGCTGGCTAGGTACCCATGACTCAATCACCTCGCTCTGGATCGAAGTCGAAGCGCACTGGCTCAGTACCCGAACCAACATCTCCTGACGCTGCGAGATCGGGAGTGTTCCGAGCAATCGAATCGCACTGGATCGCTCGGAGTCGCTTTGGCCAAGATCGGCTTCGGCCTGACGATCCGTTCGGCCCGACTCCAAAGCCGCCTGCATCCGTGGCACAAGCTGCTTCGATGCCAATTGACTCACCCGCTTGAACGCTTCGCTTCCCTCTGCAAGGATCCGACGCTCGGACAAACGCCCAAGAGCCTCGGTTGCGACTCGCGATTGCTCCGGACTCAAATCCTGAGATTCCCATCGGTCCAATACCGCGACCAAATCACCCTGTTGCTGCATTTGAAAGAGAATCGCATCGAGCAGAGGATTCGCCTGCGGGAATCGCCCGAAAAAGCTCAACCAATCCTCCTGCTCCCATAACATCTTGGCTGACCTTCCACGAATCGCAACCTCGATCCCAGCTCGCAATTCGTCGCAGGCAAGAACCCCAGGATCTTTCCGCTTGAGCCAACCGGCAAAAACCGCAACGCGATCCTGCTCCTTGGGAACCAACAACAAACTCCGTACCGCCATGGCCATCTGGACCTCAAGATCCGACTCTCGCAACATGGCCGCCTGGATACGATCCGAATCCTCTTGAACAAACTCAGAGGTGATCTCTCCGAGCCGATTTGCGTAAACCCAAGCCCACAGACGCACATGGACCGCCGGATCCTCGATCGCTCGCATCCATGTCGACTTGTCCAATCCCTTGGGCATCGCCGACAATACCGACAACGCATAGAGCCTAGCCAAATCCCGCTGACTCGAGGCCACCGTTTCACGGCATGCCCTAACCGCTTGAGGGTCTTGTCGCTCGATGAGCAATTGGCTCGCCGTCTCGCGATGCCATCCATTGGGATGATCGAGTTGACCTACAAGTTGCTCGGTGCTCAATTTCGCTAAATCGAATCGATCGCGTCGAATAGGCCTGTCGATGGCTTTGACCCGCCAAATACGCCCTAGCTCCCTTCCGGACGTCAAATCCACTTGGCTCTTGATGGGCTCGGGGAGGCTCTTGGGATGCTCGATCGTCTCGCGGGCCATGTCGACAATGTACAAACAACCATCAGGACCGTTGGAAAACTGGACCGGACGGAACCAAGTATCCTTGCTGCGGAGAAATTCCCCTTGCGAATCGATCCGCTGACCTTTCGAATAAACTCCGCTTCGAACCAGTCGCTTACGATGAACGAGATTGCTCCCCACATCGGCGATAAACGCCAACGGAGTCTCGCTTGCAGGCCATTGGTCTCCATCGTAAATCGTGACCCCTGTCGCCGATGTGAAATAGCCACTGGCCCTGCCTTGCCCCTCGAGAATTCCGGTCGAAACGCCAGCCAGGCGCATTTGCGTCCGTATCGTCCGCCATGATTCCACAGGCGAAACACGAAACACCTCTGCTTGCGGACCGTCCAGAGCCACCGACCTTCTCCATGCTACCGTCTTGGACAGACTCGCATCGGTCAACTCAGGCAAATACCAAGCGACGACTTGCTGTAGATGATCGCTGTTGCTCGTCACAAAGCGATCTCCCCAGGGACTGAAATCCATTCCGTGTTGTCCGTACCCTACCACCGTCGAAACTTTACCGCTGACGATGTCCCAAGCGATGTCTCGACCCGAAACACCGTAAGGGCTCGAGGGCAAACTCAGATTGCTGCCCGGACTCGTGAGGAGCTGACCACCATTGGAACTGGTCGATAAATGCATCCGACCGTCGAGCCCCCAGCGAAAGGAATTGGCTAACCCCTGGACGTTTTGCCGTCCGAGTCCCTCGAGCAATGGCTGGGATGTCCATGCCCCAGGCTGGACCGACGTGGGTTGACCTGCCCGAAACTCCAGCACCAACGGAGCTGCCGCCACCCATGTCCGCTCATTCAACGTCGCTAAGGCCGTAGGCCATGACAAATGCTCTGCGATCACCTCGGCTCGATCCATCCGTCCGTCACTATCGGTGTCCGTCAACTTGGACAATCTCCCGAGCGCGTCGTTTTCTTGCTCGCTGTAGTCGACCATCTCGACGACCCAAAGCGCCCCCGAGGCATCGAAGGACATGGCCACCGGACTTTGAATCAATGGCTCACTGGCCACCAACTCGACCTCAAAGCCAGCCTGCACCTCAATTGCTGCCCGGACATCGTCGAGCGACAACGGGGCGATGCGTTCGACTTTTGTATCGCTGATCTTTTGGAATGCGATCGCGTTAGGACCCAAGCTGGTTCCGAAAACAATCGCAAAGAGCGATTTTGAAAATCCACGGCCTAAACTATGTCGCTTCATTTGGATCCCCCTTCGACGGGGCTGGAAAATAGGAACTCTAAGGCGATTGGTAATCGGCGGGCCCAAGCTGCCTCATGGTGCTTGGCCTCCGAATCGATCATGGTTCGAACTTCGATTCGCTCGCGATGGTGCTGCTTGAGAGCCTCGGCCAACTGCTCGGTCTGCTCGACGGCCTGGACTTGCCCTCGGTCGCTCTTGCCCTCCCTCGTACCGATATCCAACCATAGCCGCTGCTTGCCGCCGAAAGCCTGATCGCTCGGCGGTTGGCTGTACTGCTGAATCGTATACCCCTGCCCCCAAAACAAAGAGGGCGACATCGCCGCTCCTTTGCCGAAGACTTCGGGATGCGTCCTGAGCGCATGCAATACCAACACCCCACCCAACGACGAGCCTACGATCGCGGTCGTTTCAGTGCTTTTGAGCGTGCGGAACTCCTGATCGATCCACGGTTTGAGTTCCGTCACAAGAAATCGCAAATACTCATCGGCCTTTCCTCCCACGGGCTTGTCGGAGACCTCATCGACTACCGGGGTGTACTCATCAAACCGATCCTTGGAATTGTCGATTCCCACCAGAATCAATGGAAGATTCGCCGGACCACTTGCCAAGGCTCGTGCCGTTTCATCTGCCTCCCATTCCACACCAAATGCAGCCCGCTGCCGATCGAATAAATTCTGCCCGTCAAGGCAATAGACCACCGGAAAACCTTCTTGCAAACGGTCGCGATACTGCGGGGGTAACCATACGGTAACGCGTCGTTTGGATCCCAAAACTTCACTCGCAAAGTCCATCCAACGCAGGTCCCCGGTTGCCGTCGAACTCGGAGCCGACTTAGGAATCGCCCAGCTAGCTATCGCAACACGAACCGTTTCGGGCCCGCGCACCGACAACAAACGATTTTGAATCTCAGCCCCCTGGGGCGTCTTCTCAACCGTCGCCCAACTCCCTCGCGTGAACTTGTACTCGACTCGCGTTCCAATCGGCAGCTCGACGTCGGCTCGATAAGTCCCATCCTCCTGCTTGGCCATTTCAAACGCGTTCGGCTGCCAAGGCCCAAACGCATCGATGCTCCCGGCGATGTAGACCTTAGAACTCTCTGGGGTTCCCTCGGGGACCGTTACCTGCCAAGTGACTTTTACTTTGGAACTCTTGGCGGAATCAGACTTCGCTCCAGAAGCTTGTTGCGCACAGGCCGGGGGGAGCCAACCCACCATCAGACACCAAAGTCCAATCATCGAACCGAAAGGCACATTCCAATGCACTGAACCATTCGGTAGCTTCGAACGCATTCCTATCAATGGCTTATCTCCCCGAGCGTGATCCATGTCTATTCGCCGTTTGTACCCTTGTGCAGCGTTCGAAATTATAACTTATCTAGCCCCCTTACTTCCGGCGCCACCACTGGTTTTTCTCGATCGCTAGTTTGGTGATCCAAGGCTCGATATCCCTGGCAAAACGAGCCGCATCGACCGCATAGCCCGCCGTTGGCTTCAACCCGGGACCGACAACTTCACGCCAATAACCGTTGAACCGCTCCATCAGCGATTCTCTAGCCCATTTGGCGACCATCGACGCCGCAGCGGGCGGGAAAAGCGAATCTCCATGAACTTGGAAACGGATCGATGTCGCAATACCCGCATGACGCATCGAATAGACACTCGTTTTTGGGCTCTCGCCGACCACCGAACAAAAGGGAACCTGAGACTCCCGATGCGATCGCTCATACGTCTGCGAGATGAGCCCCGCATATTTCTTGCGCCCCCCCTGCCGATCGCAATAGATTTCGATCCCCTTGAACGAATGGAAATCCATGCACTCGCCTAGGACCTTCCAAGCCAATTCCAAGCTGATGTGTCCTAGCACATCGGATTTGTTGCCGAGTCGATCTACGCACTCGTTGAAATAGGCTTCGTCCAGTACCCTCAGTCGAAAACCGATCAGCCGAACCCCTAACTTCAGGAGCTTCTCCCTGGCGAAACGACAACTCGCTTCGGAGTTCCAGTCGACTTGATTGGCTCGACCGAGGCCCTTGACGGGATTTTTGCAACGGTACCAGGGATGGGATTCAACGCGCGATAGATCCTCCTGTGCCAACTGACCTAGCTCGAACCAAGGGCGTTTCTGGGGGGGCTTGCCCTCGAAAATCGACTCGAAAAAACGCAGGGCAAAGTTCAGCCCCGCCAACCCTTTTCCCGATTGGTAAATCTTCTTCGAATCCCCAAAAGGAACAAACGCGCTTCTGGGTGTCCAACTGGCCGCTTGAAACTCCGGAGCGAATGGTTCAAGTCCATCGAGTACCTCCAGGCGCGAATCGACGGCCCAGGCACTCACCGCGACGACCAAAGGCCCAAGGTTCGGGCCGTAGCCAGCCTCGTCGACCCCTAACACCAATCGCATCAGAAACCTCGCTCCTTGGTTTCCTGCTTCTTCGGAGGCTTGTCCGAATTGAACATCTTAAATGGCAAGCTATAGATGTCGAAGTTGAGCTTCGGTAGACCACCAGATTTCTCGGTGGACTCCTGCCCGTTGGCCGTTTTGACCGGCAAGAGCTCCATATCCACATGCCCCACAACAACCAATCGTTCAGGTAGCTGAGTCAGATGCAACGTCCCTCCACGAAACCACTCGAGCCAACCGCATCGGTACCCCTTGGGGGGCACGGTATGCAAGGTGTCGAACCCAACGGTCGAACGATGCGATCCTGGAGCAAGCGATAGAGACTCGGGCCAACCCGTCGTCTCCCAGAGCCCATCCTTCAATCGGTACTCTCCATTGAGCGTGCATTGCAATTTCGCATCGAGCAACTCCTCGCTGACGACCTTGGCCTGATCGGCCTGGAGCCCAAGCTGCTGGCCCACCGCATCGAGCAAAAACAAGTTGCCCCGAGTCGCCTGCGCGGCTTGCCTGAACCCAAGCGTATTGAACCATCCAGCGACCCGACTTTCGGCTATGTTTCCAACCCTCAATCGCCCTTGAGCTACATCGTCGGCCGGAATCATTCGAACCAACGACGCACAGACTTCCAAAATCTCTCGGTGGAACGACAGGATGCTAAAGCCCTCCATCTGCCAACGCCAAATCCCAATGAAGGTCTTCGAGAATCCAGTCGCGTCGGGCAACCCGCCCCCGAGACCCAACGGAAGACTATCGAGGAATCCAGGCTTGGGCCAAGCTCCCAGATAGACCGGAAGGGACTTCAAGAGCCCAAGCGTCGCAAAGAGCCCCTTGGTCTCTTCCGGAAAAGGCAACTCGATATCCTTCAAACCCGAAAACAGGATGTGATTGGGCACCGTATTTTTTCCGAAACCGTTTCCTCGCATGTGGAGCTGTACGTTGACAACATCGTCTAAAGGCAATTGAACTTGCTGTTCGACAGGTGGGGCAAGGAGCAGACTCATCCAACCGTACTTGTCGCTCCCAAGAGGTGCGATATACGCCTCGATGGCCACCCGCTCTGCCTTCGGGTTCTCTGGGTGCTCATAACGGCGCAACCCAAACATCAACGGATCGGTCTGCTGCCAATCCTTGGTGTAAAACTCGGTCGATTCGCGATACTCGGCGGATTCCTCTGGGGTGCAATCCACCAATGGGACATCGACAATCGGCAAAAAACTACCTCGTCGCCCTCGCACCGAATCGTACCAGCCCCCTTGAAAACGGATCGTTTCGGAACCATCGACCCTTTGCTGAAACCAACGTGGCAAATACCCCTGGCCAATGAGATAGTCCATCTGATCTCCTGGAAGCCAATCCGGAGGAATCGAGTCGGATTTGCTCTTGCCTTTGTGGATCCCCAGAAGCCCTCGCGTCTGCTCGTTCTTAGCTACGATGTTCGCAAGTTCGGCGTTCTCGAGCGCTGCGACGGCCCGCATGCGCCTCTTGAGTTCGATCTGATATCGGGGCGAAACGAGATTCTGAAAAAACTCCGACGAAAAATAGGCGAACACGTCATAGTCGTGCTCTTCGGGCATCATCAGTCGAGCAAACCGAAACGCTGGCAACTGAGCCATCGACTCCCCTGTTTTTTGTACCTCAAGGAATCGTCTGGCTAACTCTCGACTCGATGTGATAAAAACATAAGGCTCGGCTAGGACCATGAACGATCGGACGGAATGATCCGGAGCGCTCAGAAACGATACGTTCTGACCCTCGATCAACTCCTCTCGCAATTTGCCCCCCTGAGGTTCGATCTTTTCGAACGTCGCGAGCCGCTCTTGCTCGAAGGACGATTTGAGTAAACCGAAGTTCTTCGCCTCAAAAACGACCCCCATCGTCGGACCGTCTTGCAAATAGAGGTCGTATCCAACGAATGCCATATCCGAGATAACCGCATCACCAAAGAGCTTGCTGATGGTATTCATCTTGGTGTTTAGCAACCGCTCAACCCGCTCGGTACTCTCGTAATTGTAGCCCCGCATCAAAGCAAGCTGCGCGATGTCCCCACCGCGTGACTCACTGAGCTTCTGAAACCACAAGTAGTTTTGAAAGGATCCAAAGCGGATGTAAAAGCACTCCGAAGGTACCACCTTGGCAATCGGCTCGATCGCAATGGCATCCAAGCTCTGGCCTGCACGAAGCGCCGGAATCGGATGGGTTATCCATCGCGGTGGCTGCGGTATCGCCACACGCCTAGAGGTGTCCGCTACACTCACCGTCAATTGCTCGTTGCGCAAACGATCCCGCAACGACTCGGACCCTGCGATCAATTCCAAAGTCGAAGTCGGGTCATTGGGCTTGCTCAAAATCGTCGGCTTGGGCTGCTCCAAGTCCGGAATCGGAAAACCGAAGCGATTCGCAAGCGAATAGACCAAGTAGCGTTCGACAAGACTCGGGTAGTCGCTCCGGACTATCTGACGCTTGGCTTGCTCGACATAACTGGTCCACCACTGATCGAGCAGCAGATTCCAACGATTGGGGGTCGCTCCATCGACCCGACGCTCGTCGAGCGATTTGGGCACCAGTTCGATCGTTTGCTGAACCTCTCCATCGAGCTGAATCGTCAGCGGTGCCTCGCCAACAAATAGGAAATGAATCCTCACATGCTCGAGCGGATCGATCGTATCTCGCAATCGCTCGACCGCTTTCCGCAATCGCTTCAATACCGATCCATCCCCAATCCTTCGCGATGGCGGTCCGTTCGGATCCTCGGTCCCCGATCTGACGACCGGTTCGGGATCGATCGAGACGATCTCAATCGCAGGATAAAAAATTCGCTGATCCTTCTCCGTCGCAACCACTCGAACCGTCGCATCCGAGGCAACTTGCCCTGCACCGATGAGAATCTGCCCGACTCCTATTCCCGGATAAGGACCCTCTTGGGTGTGGAGGATCGCTATACCCCGATTGGTCGTCGCTGGTTGCGATACTCGGCTCGGCCGATCCGTAAGCTGCTCCTGAGCTTGTGTGGATTCCCCTAGCCCGCAAGCACATCCGATGAATACCGCAAGTGTAACGAGTCGGCTGACGGTCCAATGTCGCATCGAAGGTACTCCTAAACTAGTAACGAGCAGCCGGAGCCGAAACCGTACGGCCTAAACTCTCAAGCGTCGAGGCGACTGCTTGATTCATGAACCCGAGCTCGCTGCTGATGGCGATCAACTGCCAGCCTTCTTCAATACGCCTTTGGGCTGCACTGGCATCGGCAACGTGGATCCCAGCCGAAACACCATGCGCTTTGGCCGACCGGAGGATCTTGCTCAATGCCTCGACAAATTCCGGATCGTCGGTCTCCATCTGTGGAGTCTTGCCCATCGATGCAAGGAGATCATTCGGCCCAACAAATACCGCATCGACGCCAGGGACGCTCAGTATCTGGTCGATTCTTTCAACCGCATCGATATGCTCAGCTTGCACGACCACCAGAATCTGATCGTTGGCTCGTTTGTAGTATTCCGCAGCATCGGTTCCAAAATTCAACGCATGCAAACTACCCCCAACGCTGCGAGTCCCTGCAGGTGGGTACTTGCAACTCGATACGGCCAATTGAGCCAACTCGACCGAATTGCACATCGGGAAGACGATCCCGTAAGCTCCTAAATCCAACGCCCTTTTGGCGTTCTCATGGGTGATCGACGCGACGCGGACCAACGGCACAGAGCCCCCCTCAGCAACATGGGCAAAGATAGCCGATGCAGTCTCCCAATCGCAGTTGCTGTGCTCCATATCGAGGGTCAACCAGGGAAACCCCGCACGAGCCATAAACCTCGCAGCCACCGGACTCGATAGCGATAGCCATGTCCCGACCTGCGGCTCGCCCCGCCGCAAGGCTTCTCGTACGGTATTGGTTTTCATAGATCTATTTCCAATCGATTCGTTTCTTCAGTTAGCCCGCGGATCAACAGATAAAAGGGTCACAGGGTCCATTGCTTGACCCGAAGCAAGTCAGAACGCAACACCTCTGGATTGCAAACCGACTTAGGAATCCGTCCTTCCAGGATATCCAAAATCGGTTCGTAACAACCCTGACTCATCCGGACGGCCGCCTCGCGGGAATTGAACGCATTATGTGGGGTCAAAAGAAGATTCGGCGCCGATCGCAAAGGATCATCGATCGGCAAAGGCTCTTGTTCGTACACATCCATTGCTGCCCCAGCAATCTGGCCCCTACGGACCGCTTCGACCAACGCCGCAGGATCGACCAATGCACCCCGAGCAGTATTGATCAAATAAGCCGTCCTGCGCATTTTCTCAAAAGCCTGACTGTTGATCATATGCTTTGTCTCGGGCGTGTTCGGAGCGTGAATCGACACAAAGTCCGAGCCTTCGAGCAACTCGGCCATGTCCACCCAGCGAACACGATCCGCTAACGCAACCAATTCGCTATCGAGCTTGCCTGACTCCATTTTCCCAGACTCGATCAAGGCCCGCATCCACGGGTCATGAACGGCAAGTTTCAATCCAAACCCCAACGCTCGACTCGCCACGGCTTGGCCAATGCGTCCAAAACCAACCAGTCCAAGCGTCTTGCCACGAAGCTCAACTCCCGGGTACTCGGCCCACCGCCCCCCTTGCATGCACTCGTATCCGATGTGGATATGCCTGGCGACCGAAAGGAGCAGTCCCATGCAGTAATCTGCTACCGCATCGGTCATCGCGTCCGGTACGTTGGTCACAAGAATGCCATGCTCGCTGGCCGATGCCAAATCCACACTGTCGACCCCAATCCCACATCGAGCCACAAGCTTCAGACGCGGTAAAGCGTCGAAGGCGGCCTGACAGTAAGGATCGGTCGCCGCGACAATCGCATCGCAATCCCGAGCCTGGTCGATCAACCGATCGAGTGTCAACGGACCCCATGCTTCCGAGTCGATTACCGTACACCCCAGCTTGACCAACTTATCACGGAAAACACCTCCGCTCACCGCGAACGCTTGGGCCGTTACCAAAATTCGCATCGGGGTTGATGACATGAATCTTTCCTGAGCTCATTCTCGAAAAACACTCCGATTATACCAATTGTTCCGCCGATTGGGAGTTCAGGCAAAGTTCTCCCACAGATTCGAGCAGGAAAGATGGTGGGACTAGGAAAAGTTTGACGAACTGACAACCTGTCGTCATTCGACATCCACATCTCGTACAACAAACTCGCCACTGGAGAGAAATTGTGAAAACCCAAGTCCTCGATTCGATCGAGCAAATCAGCAAGGAAAGGGTCTCCACCGAAGGGAATTGGTCGTTGACTGGATCGCCAAACCCAAATGCCAGCGAGTCGCTCGGACTCGCCTCGCGCACCAAGCCTCTGACGACCGATGAGCGCTTGCTCGACGATACGACGGTCGATCGGCTAGTGCGAGTCCTGGATTCGTACAATGCAGATGTGCGTTCCTGGATTCAGAAGGATGAATCGGATTCGAACCGCGGTCGCTGGCCTAGCTTGATGACGTTCTCGCTATTTGGCCTCGGTATCGCAGTTTCAGCGGCGACCAACTACTGGAACTACGGGCGACAGTTCGCGGACCACGAGTTTGTGTTGTTCAACCTCTCCGGAGCGATGGTTTTCCTCTTGGCAGGAATCAGTTTGTTTTACGATCGTTCCGTCCGCGAAATCGGTGGCGATCGAATCCGAAAGGAATCAGGCCGACGGATCGAGACCATGTCCGATCACGTCCGCTCGCTTTCGCAACTCTACCAAAAGTGGATCAGTGATTGGAAATCGCAAAAGCACCAACTCGAACGGCTCGAGTCCTCCGTTCGCGAATTCGACGCACAATCCGTCGCGGCCCAGATCAAAGCCTCCCAGTGGACCAGCGAAGCCGAAGAATTCGGACGCCAACGTGACCGATTGGGCGATGAAGTCGATTCGCTTCGCAATACGATTCTTCAATTGCAAGCCGATTCCGATTATGCCAAGTTGAAACTCTGTGGCGTCGATTCGGAAATCGAAGCCAAACGAGAGCATCTAAACGACTTGAAATCCCAGCGGGAAAAAACCCGCCGCGATATTCTCGAACTCGAAGAGCAATTGGCCCAATCGCGCGATGCCTTCGAATCGACTCGCTCGGAACACGAAGCCAACCAGCGTCAATTCCAACGCGATCAGCAGTCGATCGAACGCCGAATCGAGAAACTCGGCGACGAAGCAAACCGCCTGCAAGAGACGTGCGGAAACCTGGAACAAGACCGATCCGAACTGCAGTCGGAATTGCAGTCGCTCAAGATCGAATTCGATCGAAACATCGAAATCCAAACGCTGTCGCTCGCCGAAGTCACTCGCTCGCTTCAAGATGCCAATACCGAAAAAGCCTTGGTCGACGAAGCCATCGAAACAAGTCAAGCGAACCTACGCCAAATCGTAGCAACCCACAAGGACCTGCAAACTCAAATCGAGTCCCTGCAATCCTCCAAATCGCAACTATCCAACTGCATCGCTGGACTGAACGAAGAGGTTTCCCAGAAACGAGAACTGAACGATCTTCTCGAATCGCAAACCAAGGTGCTCATCGAAGATCGAGAACTTCGCTGCACCAAACTCGATAAATCGATCGCCGAACTCGATGGCAACCTGTCGACCCGGCGAGGGGAACTGCTCCAAGCTTCCCATGAATTCGAAACAGTCCAAAACCATCACCGCCAACTCGCCGCCGACGTCGATCACTTGAACCGCGTCAAGGCTGCGATGGAAACCTCTGTCAGCGAACTGACCGATCGACTCGCAAACAAGTCGACCGATTTCAAACGCAAGTCGGTCCAGGTCAACGAATTGGCAAGCAAAATCGATTCGCTTTCGCTCTCGGTTCGGTCCCTGGCGACGCAGGAATCCAGCACGAAAGCGAACAACGGAACTGGTATAAGCGGAGTGGGGAGCCTTGGTAGCGACGTCAGCGCAACGTCAATATCCGGCGAAGAGAACGGCCAAAGGAGCACCAAACCCTCCTTGCAAGGCCCCCACTGGGGACAAGAGAATCTCCATCGCATGATCGAACGGATGGATGAGATCGACCGACTGGCCGAAGACGGATTGGCTTAACCCCTCGATCCTCTCGACACCATCATTCGCTTGACGACTGGTTCGGACGCTCGTCCAAGTGCTTCTTGAACCAGTCTCGCATCGACTCGAACATAACGCGGTTGCCCTCGGCATCAAAGCCGTGGGCAGCCCCTTGGATCACGACCAAATTGCAAGGCACCTCAGACTTCGAGAACGCCTCTTTGATGTTCTCGCTGTGCGACAACGGTACCAAATCGTCTTTGTCACCATGCACCAACAAGGTCGGCGCGTCGACACTGGAAACCTGCCGCAAAGGTGAAAACTCGTCGTTGCGATTCGAATCGAATTTCAATGCCGGGAACTGATCCATCCGAGGATTACCATCCGTTTTGTAGGGTGCAAGATCCGTCGGAGGAAATACCGCAGCGACCGCTGCGATCCGCGGTCCACGCTTCGTGTCATTGGCCGTCGTTCCGAGCATCAGGGAAAGATGCCCCCCGGCAGAAAACCCAAAAACACCTAGTTTGGATTTGTCGATCTGCCACTCTTCGCATGCCTTGTCCACATGCCCAAGCGCCTTGCGCACATCTTCGACAATCTCCGGAATCACATACTTAGGACTGCTGCCGTGCCGGACGGCAATGATCGTATAGCCCTCGTCCAAAAGTGGCTTGAAGAAATTCGACATCTGAGCCGGAGGCATCCAGGTCGATACCCAGCCGCCACTGACCATAAACATCAATCCAATGCCCTTCCGCTTCGACTCGGGCTCGAAAACATCCATCGTCAAGGCCATGCCGTCCTTGTGACCATAGACGACATCTTTGCGGATCTTAGGAAGCGTATCCTTGCCGCAAGCTTCCGACGCCACCCCCGCAGTCAGACTCCACGCGATTGCCCCCAAGAGGCCAATACGCCTCAAACCAATACGTCTCGGAACCGACGCCAAGCAAGCGAGCGAATACTGCATTTCAATTCGACCTATAGGCAAAGTGGTAAACGGACAGGATCCTGACGTGGACGCATTATACACTCGTTCGTCCATCGCATCGGATTTCCCCTTACGTACAGCGCGTACGACGGACTTCCAGTCCGTCGGCCAAATCGTACAGCGCGTACGACGGACTTCCAGTCCGTCGCCCAAATCGTACAGGTGGATCAATGGGCGCGACGGACTGGAAGTCCGTCGTACAAAGCGATCAAAACGCAAACATGCTGCAGCGCATCCCGAGGCGGTGCGTGAGTACCGCGAGCAAGAGCGAAGCGGTACTCGTACTCGATGGCTGTTTGAACTGCAGCGATGCCGATCGTTGATGGAGGCGGTTCGCGGTAACTTGCAGACCAATGTGCCGAATTGCTATGCTGGATCGCTTCAAGTACGAGAAGAAGTACGAACGATTAGAGCGATAGCTCTTGAGCTCAAGGCACCGCTGAAGGCTTCTTGTCGAGCCCCTGCTTGCCCAACGCTCGATAATAGGCTCGAATCGCGTCGCCAAACTCTGGATCCAAAAACTCGCGTTTGCCCTCGATCACTTGCTCGGCTCGCTGCTGACGCAGCCTCCCCCATTCCATCCCTTTATCCAACATGACATTCGGCAACGCGGAATTACCTACCGGTTGATTCTCCGTACGACCCGTATCGTCCGGCTCTGCCGACGCCTCTCCATTGGGTTTTTTCGCTCCCTGACTCCGCTGCTTGGCTGCATTGCGATTGGCCATCCGCTGACTCTGCAACTGCGATGCGATCTGGTCGGCCGCCGCCGCCAAGGCCTTCTGCGATCCACTCTTGTCTCCCGCATTGGCCTGATTCGATTCCTGCGGATTAGGCCCCGCAGCATCGCTCTTGTTGCCCTCCTGAGGTTTACCCTCTTGACTCTTGCCCGCTTGCTCCGATTTGCCGTCCGCATTGCTCTGCGAATTGGCCTGCGAATTGGCTGGATCCGATCCCTGTTGTTGTTCCGAACCGGCCAACTGCTGATCCAAAGCATCGAGCATCCGAGCCAACTCCTTGGCCGACTGCGGAATCGCTTGCTGCCCACTAGGTTGCTGCCCACTAGGTTGCTGCCCACTAGGTTGCTGCCCACTAGGTTGCTGCCCACTGGGTTGCTGGCCGGGGGCTTGGTCCATCCGAGAGGCCAATCCGGAGAGGTCGGCCGCCTGCTGACTGAGACTCTCTTTGGCTTGATTCAAGGCCGCCAGGGGGGCCTCTGCATTCGGAGCCCTTTGCGGTTGTGGAGCCCCGTTTTGCCTTGCTTCTTGCACTTGATTGCTCAACTGCTGCTTGGCCTCGCCTGCGGCTCGGTTGACCTGCTCGGTCGCTCGCTCAACATCCGGCTTGACCTTTTGGCTAACCTGATTGGCCTGTTGTTCCAATAGCTGTTTGCCTTGCTGATTGTTCAGCCTTTCCTCGTGCCGAGCGCTCCGCGTTAACTGATCAGCCACTTGATCGACGGCTCCTTCGACCCCCTTTTGAATCGGATCGCCTTGGGCCAAAGCATCGGAGGATGGGGACCTGGCCGGCGGCTGGGCGACTTGTCCTTGCAACCCTTGCAATTGGCTTTGCAATTGATCGAGTTGCTCTTTGGCAGATTGGATTTGCTCGCGGGCTAGGGCTGCCATCGGATTCGGTGCATCGAGATTGGCTCGTTGAGCCGCTTCGGTCCGTTGCTCGGACTCTTTGGCGTTCTTGGCTATCTCCTGGGCGGATTGCGAAAGCTGCTTAGCCGAATTGGCTCTCTGCATCGACTGGAATAGCTCTCGGGTCTTTTGGTCGACCTGGGCTTGCAATCCTGCGTCCTCGGGTTTCTTTTGGAGTGCCTCGAGCGATTTTCCTCGCTCGGTGTTTTTCTGCTGCAGTTCCCGATCGCGTGCTTCTGCCTCCTTGCCCAACTGGTTGGCAACCTGCTCGCGTCGTCGTGCCATGTCCTTGGTTTGACGAATCTGCTGATCTCGCATTAAGGATTGGGTCGATTGGGCTTCGGTCAACTGGGCTTGCCTCTGCTTGTCCTCTTTAAATGGATTTTGGTCGACGAGTTGATTCAAATTCGGGTTCATCTCACCGAGTTGCTGCTGCGCTTTTTGTACCTCTTTCATCAACTGATCGGTTTTCTCCTGGAGTGACTTTTGCGATGCATTCGGGTCGGCTCCCTGGGCTTGCCTTGCTGCGGCCAAGAGGGACTCGGTCACTGCTGCCACATTTTTTTGCAGCTCCTTTTGGTTGATCCTTTGGATGGGTGTTTGTGCTTTATTGAGCACATTGGCCGCAAGGCTCTCAGCATTTTGAGCCAAAGCCTTTAGCTGCTGGGCTTGTACAGCTTTGGCATCCATGGATTGCGAGTCGGAGTTTTCGAGTTGTTGAGTCAAAGCTGCCTCGCGCTGGGCTGCGTTTCGCAACTCGGCGGCTGCATCGCTGACGTTATCTTTGGAGATCTCCGAGAGTTCCTTTTGCATCGGCTCATTCCGTCGCAACTCTGCCTCCAGAAGCTTGAGGAGTTCTTCGGGCGAGTTCTTCGCCAATTGATTTAGCTGTTCGGCTTGCTGGTAGTTGTCCAACAGCGACTTCGCTTGCTCGACAGGGTCCATTGGCCCCTTGGGTGGATTGGACTCTGGCTGCAACTGCGAGCGGGACTCATTGGCGGCGGCCAAGTTGCTCGGCTGGGGATTGGCAAGTGCCTCTTGGACCCTCTCGAAATGCTTGGCGATCGTCTCTAGCGTTTCGGCTGCCTGCTGCTGTTTTTCCGCCGCTTGCTCTGCCAACTGAGCCACTTGCGTCGCATCCTGCGAACTGTCCTGCGCATCGATTAGCTTCTGATTGGCTTGTTCCATGGGCTCCTGTACCGCATCGATCATGCTCAGGGCTCGATCGGAATCCTTGGCTGCCTGCAACTGCGCATCATTGAGTAGGTCCTGCTTGGTGGCCATCTCCAAGAGCGCTTCTTGCAACTGCTCGATGCTTTGCTCGACCTGCTCTTGTTGCTGCGCGTTTTCCTGCGTTGATGTTTCAGGATTCCTTGTTTTTTGCTCAAGCTCCCGAGTTTTTTCGGCTGCGATCTGCGCCAACTGGGATACTGTGGGTGCGAATTTCGAGAGCAGCTTTCGCGCTTCGTCGATCGTCGGTTGCGCATCGGTCAGAATAGCGTCAAATTCTCCGAGTAGATCCCCAAGCTCTGGGGCTGCATTGAGCATCGTTTCGTTGTTGGCCGATCGGCGTGGGTCAAGCTTCTGTCGGATCGCATTGGAGACCGGTCCCCATCGCAGCCCATTGAGTCGGTCTGCGACCGCATTGGGAAACCCGGATTCTTTCATCCATTGGTGGGTCAATTCGCATCGGTGATTCATGCTGTCCCATTGGCGCAAGTGGCTCAGCCGCCCCTCGGCAGTTTGCCAATCGTACTGCTCTTGTCGCCGAAGCGTTTCTAGATTCAATCGCATGTCCTGAAGTTCATGCGCGGATTCCAAAACCCGATAAGCCTTAGCGATCGCCCGGAGGTCCTCCCGCATTTGATTCCACTGGGGTGTTCCCGTTGGTAACTCTACCCACGATCCGATCAGGCTCGTCCATGCTCTGCTCGCTAGCCCCATATCGCTCGGAAACATCCCATCGATGGGTTTGCGCTGTAAATGAAAGTCGCGGCGGTCGGTGATTTGATCCGAAGCAGGAAGTGTTTGCATGGTCAGTTCATCAAGCGTTGCCGATCGAAGCCGACCCAAAATCTCACTGTCGAGACTGCTGTCGCTTGCCCATTCGGCCGTTCGGGATAGCGTATCGATGCTCCGCTGCAATGCATTGCCTACACCGGAACCTCGGACGATTAAGTCCTTCCTCACGTCGGAGATATTCCATAGCAATCCCCCGTCCAAGTTAAATGCCCAATGCTGGCCGTTCAGTTCATTGGAGGATCGCTCCACCCGTTGACGTAACAGAGCCAACGCTTGGGGCGTAGGTTCTGCCTGCGCCAAATCGCGTATCTCTTGGCGAGTTTGGTCGATCGATCGCATCAAGGTCCTGGATTGGTCTTTGAGATTGGGAGCCAAATACGATTCCATCTTGGACCCTAACTGCATGGCCCCCTCAAAATATTGGTCGGCGATCGTCTGAGTCCTAGCCAATGTCACAAAATCGATCCCATCGGTTTTCTCGACCTGCTTGCGCTGGTGATGTCGCAACACCATCAAATCCTTGGTCATCGCCGTAAGGTATTCATGCCCGAGCAATTGGCGATAAATGTCGCTCAACCTCGCTGACGATGATTCCGCCTCATCGAACGCACCGATCGAACGGTCGATCTGTTGCTGTAGAACCTGTGCAAGCTTGTCAGGGACAACCAGCCCCTTGCCCTGGACCTCGATGGGAGTCCAAGCCTCCTGGTTGGCTGCTAAAGCCACCATCGTCGCAGCCTCACGCTGCGACTTGGAGATTGCTCGGACCACAAATTCCGTTTCCGATTGATCCAATACCCTGGGCAATTTGCCGACCATCTGCGTCGCCAACGCGCGAATTCTCTCGGTCTGTTTCATCCACTCCTGACTGAATTCCTCGACCTCGCTGGATGCATTCCGTCGGATCGCAACGTCGAGCTTCGGATCCTTCAACTGCAACATCTTGGGCCGCAAATCGACCCGTTTGGTCCGGATCAAATCGGCTAACTTCTGCAATTCAGGTCCCAGCACCGATCTCAAATACAACGCTTGATGGCGATTGCGATCGAAATCATCGGAAGCCAAACTCAATTGGATCGGCACGGAATAACTGACATGATCGGCCGAATCGCTCGCCGCCAAGCGCACACTCACCACATCGCCCGAACGGAGCGATTCGGCAAGCAAATCCCATGTCCAAGCCCCAACCGATCGGGTCGGTTCCGATACACCGTCGAGGGGTGTCCATGTCACCATTCCGCTTAAAAAGTTGACTTGCTGTCCGCTGGCTTGGGTCAAATTCAACGGCAAATCAAGTGTCTTGTAGGGCTGCCGATTGACGGAGATCTCTTGCCGAAGGGTCGCGTGGGGCAAATCATCTGCCAAGGCCGCAGAGAACTTCACCAACTCGTGGGGAGAGACAACCCACATCTGGTTGGGACTAGGAAGCCGCTCCATGAGCGTCTGATCGCCAACCATCCACGAAACGCTCGGCGACTGGTCTTCGACGACATCGACCTCATAGAATGGGCTGAATGTGTTTTCGATAGGCGCATCGGCACCGGGAACTTCAGCAGCAAGCTTGACCTGATACCTGGCATCTCTTTGCGAGGGCCAAAGCACGCTCCAGCGCTTGGACGCCGAATCGTATTCCATCGGGATCGATTGCTTGTCGCCCGAGTCGAGATCATCGATCATCAGACGCGCCGAGGTCAAAGGCATCGAGGGCTCGATTGCCAAGGTCATCTTTGAGCCAGCAAGCAATCGAGCGTCTCCCCGGTCGCTCGATCGATTCGCAAGAGCGACTCGGGTGTACTCCGGGTACTCGATAGTCTGTTGGAACTCGACCACTTTGGGCCGTGGTGTGGTTCGGAGCTTGCGATACGGACTGATCGCATCTCCGGTAGCAAAGCGATATTCGAGGGTTTCATCGCCGACAGCCATCGCCGTCGCAAACACCAACGGGTCCTTCTGGAGGCGTGTCATCGCAACACGCTCCGGACTGGCGTAGCGTCCCTTAGATACCAATCGTGTCTCTAAAAATGCTTCTTGGGTCTCTAAGCCCTGAACCTCAATTTCAAACGATGCACTTTGGTTTTCGGGCACCGTGCTGTCCTCGCGAGCCGGGGATCGAACCAAAATTTTGGTCTTCGACGGACGCTGAATTTCCATGAAAGGAAAAAAAGCCCGTGCGTAACGCTGCGGCATATCCATTCCCGGCAAACCGCAGAGCCCCCCCATAAACCCCACGGCCCCTAGCGCTGCGAAAAGACTCGTTCGGACCAAAGACCATGGAAGCAATTTAGAAATGGACAATCCAGCCAACTGCTGCGCAACGTTGCGCTGGATCGCAGTCAAAAACTCCGGACTAAAGTGCCGACGGTCCGCTGGTATCTGCTGCAACTCGATGGCCGACAAGAGACTCTCATTAAGGTCTGGACTCCCATGTTCAATATGCTTGGCCAGTTGGATCGGATCGTCCTTGCGCCACAGCCTCGCAATACCATACCAAAGCCCCACTGCGGCGCTGAGCAAGTACATCCCAACACTCAGTGCCCATCGGGTTGGATCATCGATCCAGCGCAAGGTATCGAGGAGCACGAGGATCGACGCGCAGGCGATCATGCACAGGACCCCCAAGGCGACTCCCTGAACAAGTAGGATCCCGGTTTGCCTGAAACCGAACCGACGCATCCAATTCTGAATTTCCACTCGGTGCGGATCCAACACCTCGCCTTGCTGCGGCCTCGGATCGATCGATGCTATGGTTGTGCTCATAGGTTTGTACTTGTTAAATGAATCCAGCGCGTTTTCTGAGATACCATTCGAGGGCCAGGAGTGTCATGATCGCCAAAAACCATGGATAACTCTGCCACAACAATGTCCGAGATTGCTCGATTTTACCCGTTCTTAGAGCCTGCAACGACTCGTTGACCCGGTCGGCTTGCGATTCGTCATAGTATTTCCCTCCCGTGGTCTTTGCGATCTGTTCCAAGACCGATCGATTCGATGCCAACTGCTGCATCTCTAAATCCTCCGGCGGATGAACCAAAAACTCGGTCTCCAAATCGATCGCCTCGGTCGGTAAGCCAGGAACCTCCAATCGCACCTGGTATCGACCAGCCAGCAATCCACTGGCCAATCCCGAGACCATTCCCGATCCCTGGGCTTCCTCGGCCAATGGAAAACTCTGAACCCGGACCCCATTTTGCTCGATCACCGCCATGGCTCGCACGCCGCTCAAGGGCTCTTGTTGAGCATCCCGAAGCCTCGCACGGATCGGAATCTGCTGCGAAAATCCATACACCCGCTCTCCGGAATCCAAACCGACATAGTCGTTCTCGACCGCATAAGGAGCTTGCATGCTCCACTGAGCCAATTGGTTCCAGAACCGTTGGTGGTATAGATCGGCCACGTTGTAACGCCACCGCCAAGTCTCATCATTGGCCAAATAAACCACCCGGCCCTGCCCGCTCCGCCTCGTGACAATCATCGGATACTGCTTGTCCTCATTCTTGCCGCTTACCATCACCTCAGCACCCGGAGCCGTCTGCACCCGACGGGCCGAGCGAGGCGTGGGAAAAGACTCCCACAACCGCCGATTGCCACCGGTCTCTTGCTCGAAAGCAAAGGCCCTCTGCTCGACGGCTGCAAGCTCCAAATTCAGGGCCGATATGGCGATCGGAGCCGTTTCGCTCTCGATGAACGATACCGGTAACCAATCGACTTCCTTGTTCCCAAAAACCGCCGGCGGCTTGTCTCGCCCGCTGTCGATGAGAATCAATCCGCCCCCGAAGTCGGCGATGTAATCGGCCAACCAACGCAATTGCGTCGGACTCATCGACGAGAGACTATCGGCCGCCATGACAATCAAGTCCACGCCCGAAAAATCCTCACGCGTTTTGGGGAACGGGTTCGATGCGAACTCCTCTGGACCGAGTATCGCCTGGAGATCCCAAGTCGTATCGCGACCAAACGCATTCTTGATGTATCTGGATTCCCAACGTCCCCTGCCATCGAGGACCAAGACGCGGTTCTTGCGGATCACTCCCCACAAAGACGACTCGAACTTGTTGTTCTGCTCGGATGCATCTTGACCAGCGTGCTCAATCTCAAACTCCAAATCCAATGGGATCGCCTTGGATCGAGTCGCAGCTTGTTGAGCTCCAAACAACTTTTCGCCAGCGATACGATACTCGATCGCTCGATTCGGATTCCCATCCGATTCGAACGATTTGCTCCACACGACCTGTCCGTTCGAGCGAATATCGATACGGTACTGCCGACCCACGGGTACTTGCTGCTTGATCGTCGCGGTACCCTGAAAGGAATCGGCTTGAAACATACTGCGGGAATGCTCAACGGCCAAAATCCCAAGATCCTCCGGCTCGGACTCCCGACCGTATCCGATCGCAAATACAGGGATCGATGCTTGCGCAAATCGCTCGGCGACGGAACTCGGCGACTCGCCGGAATTGCTCTGCCCATCCGAAAGTAATACCACCGCCGCATAAGGCTTCGTCGCCCCGGCCGGCTGCTCCCCGGCCTGCTTCTCCCCGGATGTCCCTGCGCTTTGCCCTGGGACTTCTCCCGGGCCTTCCCCTTTACCTTTGGAATCCGATGCCGAGCCGAGCACCCCGCCGGATCGTATCACGGAGGAAAGCGCCTCGCCAATTTCGGTCCGGCGACCGCCTGACTCGAGTCGCAAACTCGTCGGCTTGTTGGACCCGTCGACCGTCGAGTCCCACACCGAGGAAACTCCGGTCTGGCTCGGTGTTCCCTCAGCTAGAGTCGCACCCGCGTCGGAAAACGGAAATAGTCGCAAATGAAATCGCCGTCGCTGCTGATCCAACCACCCGAGTTGCCTCTCCGATGGACTGCTCAGCCACTGCGTCGCCCGCTCGAGCCTACTGCTCGGAGTCGTATCGGATTCCTTTAAATCCATACTTCCGGAAGTGTCCACAAGGACCGCGATGCGACTGAGTTCCCCGGAAACCCATTCGCGAACCCAAGTCGGACCGGCCAACATCCACAGGATCCCGCCCAAGGCCGCCGCGCGGAGCGAGGGCAAAAGCCACCGATAAGGCGCTCGCGCATGCCGCGACTCACGGTAGTACCACCACCAGACCAACACCATTCCAAGGATCGAAACAGGGACCATCAACCAAAAGGGCAACAGACCATTGAACTCAAACCAACTCATGCTGCACCCCGCTTGGTCGAACCGGTCGCTTGTTCCATTACCGTCGGTATCCGGGCTCCTGAGGACCGCGGTGAGAGTGACTGCTGAAGAAACATCTCGGCGAGAAACATCGCTAAAAGCCCAAGCCAAAACCAAGTCCAAAGCTCTTTCCCACTGGAATTGGTCTTCTCCTGCTCAAGCCAATGCTTTGCGTCTTGGTGCATCGATGCCGATGACGACTTGGCCAGCGTTTCTAGCTCCTCGATCGCCATGAGATCGCGACTCAACTCCTGCTTGCGATCCGCCGCAGTCGTGGTAAACCCGTGATAGAACCGCTCCTGGTCAGCAACCGCTTGGCCTATCCCCTCGAGCCGAGAACTCCCTAACGACACCAAGCTTGCCGGGTCGGCCTGGAACTCTTTGGCCGTTTGACCCGGCACCTGCAACGAGAGCTTCTTGGCTTGCGAAAAAATCTCGACCCAGTTTTCTCCCAATTCGGTCTCTTCCCAACCCACCGGCCACCTTAGGGCAGTGGTCATCATCCTCTGGACCAGGGGCAAGAAGACCGGCAAGGCCGGTAGGTTGCTATCGTCATCATCGCATCCACTGGTCATCCAAAAACAACGCCCTGAACCCAACGCAACACTGACCAAGAAGGGCAGGCCGTCGTCGTAGGCCAACGTCGTGATCGGCGCAACGCCTTGGTCTTCATCGAGCTTCAACGTATTGCGAGCGACAAACCTCGCCGAACCGAGCGAATCGAGCGATGCCTTAGAAAACTCAAATGCCGCATTGGCCGTAGGTTTGATCGAGCCCTCCCAGGGCGCTCTTGCTCCTAAAGAACCGATCCGCAAGCCACCCTCGGCGATAGGTTCCCACGCATTGACTCGATCGACCTGGACTTTATCTCCCAAACATATCAACAGCCCCCCACCCTGGTCGACAAACCCTCGGAGCCACTTCCTCTGGTCCGGGTTCAAGTCGGCAAGATTGCAGGCGATGACCCCCTGATACTCCTTGAGCATCGCCTCATTCCACCCTCCCGCATCGACGAGCGATGTGGTGAACAAATCCCCCGGCTCTCCCCGGAGCAACGAGAATGGGGTCAAGGCAAGGCGAACGAAATCCGACTCGCTTTGCATCGCTTCCTTCTTTCGATCTCCATCGATAATCAGAATCTTTGCTGGCTCTCGTACACGCACCACTTTGGTCATGGAATGGTCTTGTGGACTCGCGTCGTTCCAATCCGCAAAGACCTTCAGAACCGTGTCCTGTGCCTTCGTCGACGTCCATCCAAACCGAACGGTCGTGCTCGAATCGGCCGCGATCGACACCGATTGCCGCTCGAGTTCCTTGAGCCCCTCCATCAGCACGACCGGGACCTGAACAGCTTGCTGGGAATCATTCTGCAGCATGACGCTGAGGGTCAACTTGCCCTGGGGAACGACCTGGGACGGGACCGATTCAAAACTCACAATCGACAAGTTCGATTTTTCTGACTCTTGAGTTCGGCTCGAGGCATTCAGAAAACTCCAAGCGATCGGGACCGTTCGACTCGAGAGTTGCTTGGCAACGTCGCGAGCCAAGTCTTGCTGCGGAGACTTCCACTCGGATGCTTGGAAATCCGAGATCAACAGCAGATGTCTCCTTGGATTGGAACTTTTCTCAAGCCAAGCCGCGGCCGCTTGCGTGCCCTCGGCCAAGTCCAATCGACCGGCCGATTCGGCCCGATCGTTGAGTCCCACCAAACGCGCGGCCAACTGACTCGGTTGATGCTCTGCCCAAATCTCGACTGGCTTACCTGCAAGAATGATCGACGCGTCCGAGCCGGCCGGAAGCCCCTCGAGAATCTCCTGAATCTGCACAATCGCCTGCTGAAGCCGATTCCGCTGCTCACCCAGACGCCCTGCCTGCTCATCGATGCTCTGCATCGAAAGCGAATCGTCGAGCACGATCGCCAGACTCATCGGTGTTGTCCCCGAAGCGTCCTTCCATGTTTGGATCAGCGGCCGAGCCATCGCAAGAGCCAACAAGATCGGTATAAAACAGCGGACCAACAGCAGAAGCAATTGCTTCCACTGGATACGCCTTGAGTTGACCTTGACCGAGGAATCCAGAAACTCCATCGCCCCCCAGTCGATCGTCAGGTACTTGCTGCGATTGAGCAAATGGATGATCAGCGGAACGGCAAAGGCGGTCGCACCGAAGGCAAGCAACGCATTCAAAAAAGTCATGCTTGTCCCCGTCTTGCAATGTAAGTCGCCAAAACAGAACTGAACGCCTCGGAAGTCCGTACAGGAATCCAGTCGATGCGGTTTTGCTTACACCCGCTTTGGATAGACTCCTGATGATTAGCGAATTTTCGCAAGTAAGATTCTCGCAACGATACCGGATCGACCAGCAACTGCTGCTCTTGGAGCTCGAGAGATCGAAACAGAGTTCGATTCTGAAAGGGGAAATCGAATTCGTCGTCATCGATGATCTGAAACAGCAACACTTCTTGGTTGTTGGCTCGAAGCATCGATAGACTCTTAAAGAGCTCCGTTACGTTTCCGAAACAATCGGATAAAACCATCACGATCCCACGCTTGCGACAGATGCTCAACAACTGATGCAACACCGTTCCAAGTTCCGTCTCGCCTCGGCACTCGGCGCCGGCGAGCGTTTCTAATACCAATCGCAGGTGATTCGGTCGCGATCGCGGTGGAATATGCTTGCGTATCGCCGTATCGAAAGTCACCAACCCCACGGAATCCTGCTGGGAAACCAAAAGATACGCCAAGCAGGAAGCGAGTCGAATCGCGTAATCGTGCTTGGTCAATTCCCTAGACCGCGTACCGCTGTAATTCATCGATCCACTCTGGTCGACGACCAACATCGCACGAACGCTCGTCTCATCTTCATACTGACGGATATACAATCGATCCGTCTTCCCAAACAACTTCCAGTCGATCGATCGTATCTCATCGCCGTGAACATAAGGTCGATGCTCTTTGAAATCGACACTCGCCCCGACGTGCCTCGATCGATGGATCCCACCGGTAGCTCCCTCGACGGCGTCTCTTGCAAGCAACTGCAAGACGGATACTTTTTCGATATCGGTCGGCCTGAGCCAACGGAATAATGGGTTAGCGGTCACTGAGACTCTCGCGATGACGACAAAACTGCAGTTCGGCTAGCTCGCTTGGGCCAAGCAATCAACCGATCTTGGGGGTGGGAATTGAGGAGTCTCCATCATAGCATCTGGGAAACCTCAATTCGAGCAATTCACGGGATTCAACCGCCAAAAAGACGACCATAAAAAGTCGACCATCGCGCGTTTTGCTCGAGCGTTGAAAGCCCCGATATTCCCTGGAGTTATTCTCGGGCGTTAAGCGACGTAGGGATACCCAAAGGTCTTTGCCACCGCCTCGTTGGTGACTTTCCCCAAATGCACATTGAGCGACTCTCGCAAGGGCTTCGAAGCCCCAATGGCTGCCTCAATTCCCTGCTGGGCCAATTGCACGACCCAAGGTAAAGTGACGTTGCACAAGGCAAATGTGCTGGTCCGGCCTACCGCACCGGGCATGTTGGTCACGCAGTAGTGGACCACTTCATCGACGATATACGTCGGATTGCGGTGGGTCGTCGGCCTACTGGTCTCGATGCACCCCCCTTGATCGATCGCCACGTCGATAATCACACTGCCGGGCTTCATGAGTTGAAGGTCCTCTTTGCGAACCAAATACGGTGCACGTGCACCGGGGATCAACACCGATCCGATGACCAAGTCGGCGAGTTTCAGTTGCTCGCGGACATTGTAGCGATCGGAGTAAATCACGTTGACGTTCGGCGGCATCACGTCGTCGAGATAACGCATGCGATCGAGGTTCACATCGAGGATATTCACGTCGGCTCGGAAACCGGCCGCGATCCGCGCCGCATTGGCCCCGACGACCCCACCTCCCAAAATGGTGATATGCGCCGGTGGCACCCCGGGGACCCCTCCGAGCAAAATTCCACGTCCCATTTGCGGCTTCTCGAGATACTTCGCCCCAGCCTGAATGCTCATGCGACCTGCCACCTCACTCATCGGAGTTAAAAGCGGCAAGCGGCCCTGAGCGTCCCGCAGCGTCTCGTAGGCCAAGCATGTCGAACCGCTGTCGATCATCGCTTGGGTCAAAACGCGATCTGCAGCAAAATGAAAGTAAGTAAACAGAGCCTGACCGCGTCGAATCATCCCGAATTCGGCTTGCTGGGGCTCTTTGACTTTCACGATCAAGTCGGCCTGTTCAAAGACCTCTCGTCCGGTTTCCACCAAGGTCGCGCCAGCTTGTCGATACGCATCGTCGGCTAGCCCCGAACCGAGTCCTGATCCGGTTTGGATCAACACGCGATGCCCACGGGAGACAAGCTCTTCGACTCCCGCAGGAATCATCGCGACTCGGTATTCATCTTCTTTGATTTCTTTGGGGACACCGACGATCATGGCTGGGAGTGCTCTGGGGATGGAGTTAAGATAGACGGCAGTTATTATGCCCCTTAGTGTATCGTTTTGGCAGGCTTGACGCCATACGCGACAACGCTGCGTGCCGATGGTCCTCTCCTCAAGTGGTCGAAGTAAACTTGCGATGATCGATGAAAAAAAACTCGCTATGCAATCCGATGCGACACCCTCGACCCTAGCACCTCCAACGAGCTACCTTGGTATCCTCTCCTACCTCGGGCCAGGCTTGATCATCGCCGCTAGCATCGTCGGAAGCGGCGAGCTGATCGCGACGACTCTGACAGGTGCACGCGGCGGACTAAACCTCCTGTGGCTGATCATCCTCGGTTGTGTCGTCAAAGTCTTCGCGCAAATCGAAATCGGAAGATTCACCGTTTCGACCGGAATCCCAACCCTCTCTGCCCTGAGCACCGTCCCCGGCCCCAAAATACCCGGCCGTGGAAACTGGCTAGTGTGGTACTGGTTCTTCATGTGGTTTTGCAGCATCGGACAACTCGGTGGGATCGTCGGCAGCGTCGGCCAAGTCCTAGCGATCGTCCAACCCCTGACGACCCAAGGAGCCGATTACAAAACCATCGGAAACCTGGAAACCCAAATCAAACTCGCAGCCGTCAAAAATCGATCCGCCAATTCGCAAGACACGGATACCATCGCAAGCGAAACGCGGAACCTCGAAAAACAACTCGAGGAACTCAAAGGGGCTTACCTCGCGAAATACGCGATCGCGAAAGGTCCCGACTCGCCGTTGCCCCTCGACCCATCCAATCCAAGCCGGGGTAAAAACAAAGAAACATCCTCCGAACTCGTCTCCTCGATGAGTGTGACAGGACTGCCAAGACCCATGGACGATCGCTACTGGGCTATCCCCGTCGCTTGCATCACCGCTGCCTTGCTCTTCTACGGCGGATACTCCCTTGTCCAATCGGCCTCGACAGCCATGGTCGCGATCTTCACGCTCGTGACCCTAGCGACGGTCATCGGACTGCAGGCCAAACCCGATTGGTCCATCAGCCTGAGCGAATGGCTCCAAGGCCTCTCGTTCCATCTGCCCGAAGGAGATCGCCTCAAAGCCCTCACCACGGCGATGGCAACCGTAGGAATCATCGGCGTAGGGGCTGCCGAGCTGATCCAATACCCCTACTGGTGCATCGAAAAAGGCTACGCAAAACACACCGGAATCGACGACGGTAGCCCAGCTTGGCTCGAACGAGCCCGAGGATGGCTGCGCGTCATGCACTACGATATCTGGGTATCGATGCTCATCTACACGACGGCAACCATCGGCTTTTTCGTCCTAGGGGCCGGAATCCTCCACCGATCCGGAATCCAACCCGAGGAATCAAAACTGATCCAAACCCTCTCGGCCATGTACGAACCGGTCCTGGGCTCGTGGGCACCACCCATCTACCTCTTTGGCGCGTTCATGGTCCTCTACTCGACGTTCTACGTCGCCAATGCAAGCCACGCTCGCACGTTCACCGATGGACTTCACATCGTCAATATGCTCTCAGACAATCGAGAGTCCCAAGCCAACATGGTCAAACTCCTTAGCGCCCTGTTCCCGATGCTCTGCTTAGCCGTCTACTGGTTGCTACCAAACCCGGCCTGGCTTGTTCTCATCAGCGGTTCGGCGCAAGCCGTTATGCTGCCGATGCTCGGATTTGCCGCCCTGTACTTTCGCTATTACAAAACACGCCGCGATCTGCTCGGCTCGCGTTGGATCGAACTGGGGCTCTGGATCAGCGTCGCACTGCTCTTTGCAATCGGCTTTACGAATCTTTACCTCGAACTGAGCAAATTCTTCAAGTAAACCGACTTGAGGTTGCCGACTTGCAGGGTCGTTCAACGAAGAAGGCCGACGGTAACTACCGCCGGCCTTCTTACGGGTGGTCCCTGGCGTCGGGGGACCTTCAAACGGTCCCCCGACGCTCAGTCTTAAGCTCTATCGTGAAGCACCGCCGACCGGCAATTGACCCAGTAACTGCCAAATCCGCGGCTCAATGCTGCTCCTACCCAGGAGGAAGGCCGGTCGAGTTTTCCCGCAAAACCCCGACCGCCGATAGAGCTTGATTTGTGATTCTTAAACACCAAGACACCATTACCGAAATACCGACGACGGTGTCAACGGCGATTTCTCAGTACTTGATGTTGGTCTTAGGTAATTTCTCCTGCAAGTCCGCTACGGCCTTTTTGCTCAAGGTCGTATTCGTCAAAATCAACTCTTTGAGGTTCTTCAACTTGGCTAACTCCCCTATCTTCTCATCGGTCACCGCCGTCTTACCGATGTGGAGAAACTCCAAAGTCTCGATCTTTGACAGAGACTCAATCGCCCCATCCCCGATATTCGTGTCGTCCAGGTTCAACCGCTTTATCTTGCTCGACGTCAAAGAACTCAAACCCGAATCGCTCACCCGAGTATGCCACAAATTCAGATCTTCTAACTTCAATAACTTGCCAATCTCCACCAACGCCGCATCCTTGGTCGTCGTTTCGCTCAAGTCCAACGCGGTCAGGTTCGGAAACTTGCCGATGTGCTCGACGATCCCTTTGGTCGTTACCCCACAGTCGCGAAGTTTCATCTTCGACATCTCCGTAGCCCCAGACAGCGCGGCCAACGCTTCGTTGCCAGCGCGCGTTCTGAAGATATCAAACTCCTTGAGCTTGGTCATCCCGGACAACGCAGTAAAGCTCTGATCCGTTACTCCACAATCCTGAAACGAGATCGCCACCATATTCGTCATACCCGACAAATACTTCATCCCTTCGTCGGTGATGCGAGGACCCCATAGACTTAAATTGCGAAGCTTACTGAGTCCCTGTAGATGCGCAAGCCCCGCGTCGCTGATCTGATTGCAGTCTGATAAATCCAACAACTCCAACTGCACGGTGTCCTTCAAATAAGCCAAACCCGCATCCGATAGCTTCGTCCTCGGGGCCCGAATCCGCTTGATGGTTTTGGATTGACCCAAACTCTGCATGCTCGCATCGGTGATTCCGCATCGGTCCAAGAGCAAATCATCGACCTTCGGAAACTTTGCAATCTGAGCGATCGTCTCATCGGTGATCGATGCTTGCTCCATCCGCAAAGCCTTGAGATTCGGCAACGATTTGAGACTCACAATCAACTCATGCGTCGCGGCAGGACCACTGACCGATACGGTTTGTACCGACGGAATCTCTAGCACCCTCGGAAACGTCTTGATCCAGTCATCGCCACACTTACGAAAATCAACGCCGATGACTTCTCCGTCCTTCTCCTGAACCGCAATCCCAGGCATCGATTTGATCGCAGCGATCGCTTGACCGACTGCCGACTGGCTCGCGGCCGACTTGCTCGTAACTCCAGCCGATTCTTGCGCATGACTACGGCCCGAATGGGTCCCGCAGGCCATTGCAAGGCCAGCAGCCATGACTCCGCTGCGTACGACCGTAAAGAACATAGGTTGATTTCGCTTCATGAATTTCGATTCCGCCTTAGGAAAAAATCTCAAGTTTCCAGCGGAGCTTTGTCCGCATCTGCTGTGTATCTTCGTTGAGCTAGATTACCTTGGCAAGCTCTCCGAAGCTAAAATGACTCTACGGCGCCCCCCCGATTCGAAACTTCAGCCGAAATGGAAACCTGCATGCTAAAGCGGACAGGAAGATCGAAAGATTCATACTGCTACCAGCCCCCCTTCGGTGCTCTGACCGATCCAGAAGGTATCCATTTCTCGGTCTTCAGCCAGTCGGCCACGGCCATGCGGATCCTGCTCTACTCGTGCGTCGATGACCGCGAACCGACCCTGTCGATCGAACTCGATCCCCACGACGACAAAATCGGCAACGTCTGGAACCGATTCCTGCCCAACCTCAGTTCCGGACAGTTGTATCATTTCCAAGCCGATGGACCCTTCCGACCCGAACACGGTCTTTGGTTCGATGGCAATGCTCGCTTGATCGACCCCTATTGCAACGCCCTTGCTGGAGACTTCCAGACATCCACCGATGGCGTCATCCGTCCCCCGAAATGCGTCGCGATCGACCACGCTTTCGACTGGCAAGCCGATCGACCACCGAAAATCCCGATCCAAGACTCCATTATCTACGAAATGCATGTTGCAGGCCTGACTAAACATCCATCGAGCGGGGTGTCCAAGCCGGGAACCTACCTCGGAGCGATCGAGAAAATCCCCTACATCCAAGACCTCGGTGTGACGGCCGTCGAACTCCTACCGATCCATGAATTCCCAATCCTGGACTTCCATGGCCAACCCCACAAGCACCAAAACTACTGGGGCTACGATCCGCTTGCACTCTTTGCCCCTCACCGAGGCTACGCGCACGCGAAACAACCCGGTGCCCAAGTCCAAGAGTTCAAAACTCTGGTGAGGGAACTCCATAAAGCAGGCATCGAAGTCATCCTCGATGTGGTCTTCAACCACTCCTGCGAAGGAGGCGAACGAGGTCCCGTACTCTCGATGAAAGGACTCGAAAACCCCGTCTACTACATCCTCAATTCCAATGGAGCCCACTACGGCAACTACAGCGGATGCGGCAATACCATCAACTGCAACCACCCGATCTGCCGCGAGTGGATCCTGCACTGCCTAAGACACTGGGTGCATAACTACCACATCGATGGCTTTCGATTCGATCTGGCTAGCATCCTTTGTCGCGATCGGACCGGACAACTGCTGCCCCACTCCCCGCTTGTCGAACTGATCTCCGAAGACCCAATGCTCGCCGATACCAAACTCATCGCCGAAGCTTGGGATGCCGCAGGTGCTTACCAAGTCGGAGCCTTCGGTGGCCGACGATGGAGCGAATGGAACGGACTATTCCGAGACGATATTCGCAAATTTTGGCGCGGTGATGAAGGGCGAACCGGGGCCCTTGCTACCCGATTATGCGGATCTTCCGATCTCTACGAACCCTCGGGACGAAGCCCCTCGTGCAGCATCAATTTTATCACCAGTCACGATGGATTCACACTCAACGACTTCGTCAGCTACCAATCCAAACACAATGAATCCAACGGTGAAGACAATCGTGATGGGGAGAACAACAACTACAGCCTGAACCACGGAGTCGAAGGCCCTTCGGCCAGCAAGCCCATCGAGCGAAAACGGACCAGACAGCTCAGAAACCTCCTGGCGACTCTCCTGCTGAGCCAAGGAGTTCCTATGCTCCTGATGGGTGATGAAATTCGTCGTACCCAACTTGGAAACAACAACGCTTATTGCCAAGACAATCCTGTCTCCTGGCTCAATTGGGAAGCCGACAAACTCGACGCGGACCTGTTGCGATTCACCAAGTCGCTCATCGCGCTACGTCATCTACACCCAACCCTCCGCCGCACCGAATTTCTCACCGGTAAACCCTATGACCACCGAGGACTCGCAGATATCTCCTGGTACGACCCTCGCGGCTCGTGCATGGACTGGAGTAAACAAAACACCGCTCTGGTCTGCTGGCTGACTTGCCCCATCGCTAGTCAACCTGAGCAATCCAACCACCTCGGAGATATTCTCATCCTCTTGAACCCCTCGGAGAAATCGATCCCTTTTGTTTTCCCCAAGGAATCCCGACTGTTGAACTGGCAGTTGTTCCTCGATACAGCAAAACAACCCCCCAACGATATCTTTCCCTCGCTGGTCGAACTCAACCCAAATCCGGCCAACCCAAATCCAACCCACCACGCTCAGAGCGTCACCCGAATTCTGAACCGTTCCATGATGGTCTTTATCGAAAAACGTTGATCCGATTATCCCAACGCGTCCAGTTGCGATTGCAACCAAGCAATCTCCTGGGCGATACCCTCATCGAGCGATTCCCGACGCAACTCGCTAGGCAATACTCCCCATGCATAGGTTTCGACCTCATAAGCCACCTCCGAAGCCAGTAACTCTGGGCGGCTCTGGGCAAGCTTCAACCATGCGATGATCTGCGATTGAGTCGACTCGATGTAACCCCATCGTTGCAGGTAAATCGGCACATGAAAATGGATCAACCACTGCTCGTCACTGAGCCTAGTTGGATCCAGCATCCTTCCTCCGCACAGGTACCTATTTAAGACTTCCGGTAAATCCTCCTCCAAGTGCCGATTCCCCTCGGCATCGATCCTCAAGGTTTGGTGCAAGTAACGATCTTCAGCGAATTCCGACAGTTGCAGCAAGGCCCGCTCCTGGGAACCTAAATCCAATTGGCTCCAGGCTACTCGGATCGCAGAGGAAACCTGCACCTTACCAACCCGAATCCCTGCCGAATTAGAAAGCTCATACTGCTGCTGTTGGTCCTCACCCATGACGGCCGAATGGCAAATATCATGACAGACCGTCAAGTACTCTCTGGCTAAATCGCCTTGAGCAGAACTCACCCAAGGGGACGTCCACCACCGATCGTAAAAAGCTCGCATCGATGCGTGGTCGGTAAAAACACAGCCCGGCTCAGGCTCTAGTGCAATGCGAATCCTTCGCCCTGTTCGCTCATAGAGTTCGTTGAGCTCACCGGCAAGCACCAGCAACTGCGATGCAGCTTGTGCACATCGATCCTCTTGCTTAGTTCCCGGTATCGCAACTCCCCCATCCATCGCATCCGATCCCCAACCGATGGGCAACGTCGAGATCGAACCAGATACCCCCGAGGGCAACAGCCGATCCATAATTCGGACCAAATCCCGAGTGTATTCCAAACGTGCAGGCTCCCACCACGCAGGCCGATACACCCGATGCTTGACCACCTTCTGATGGAAATCGTCCTGTGGAAATCCATTGATGGTATAAGCCACCAAGCCCATCTGATCGAGCTCCCGGGCAAAACGATCCAAGCGCTCGCTCCCTACGAGCTCCTTTGCAGCCCCTTGGGAAAACCACAGACCAACTCCCAACTTCGATCGCCCAAGCCTGCGTCGGACTGGCAACGCACATTGACGAAGATTCGCAAGAATAGACTCGGTTTCGATTCCGGCATGCACATTGGTGCAGTACCCCAACAGCAGTCCGCTACCAGCCCCTACCATCGATCAGTCTCCTTGAGTCTCTCTGTCGGATCTGCCCTCTTTGCCACCCTTACGATGGCTCGATACTCCTCGCTGGCAATCCCGAAACTCTTGTGGCCATTGTGCAACGAACCGCAATGGTAAGCCTGTTGTCGGATGAACAAACCCAAGGCTCTCGGCATGCAAAGCGATACGTCCATACGGCCAAGCGCGATGGGTTGCTAGATCCCGACGGTATCGTGGATCCCCTAAGATCGGATGCCCAAGATCCGCAAGATGGATACGGATCTGATTCCGTCGACCCGTTTCAAGGCGAACTTCGACCAAAGTCGTATCCTGCCATCGCTGACGAACCGTATAGTGGGTGATCGCAAGCTCACCCTGCGATGGGTCGGCGACCGCATAACGGTTCAGATTGGCATCGGTCGCCAGATAGTTTCGCACGGTCCCCGAATCGTTCTGCACATTCCCTGCGACAATCGCGATGTATTGACGGTCGGGCTTGCGCTGCGCAAATTGACTGCGAAGCTTCTCTGCGACCGCAAGACTCTTTGCCATGACCAGCACGCCCGAGACGTCTCGATCCAATCGATGCACACAAAATATCTTCGCTCGTGCATCCTGGTCCTTAAGCCGTCGCTCGACTCGCCCCACAAGCGTTTGGCCCTCGCGATACTGGGTCGGTACGGTCAGCAAATTCGCTGGCTTGACCACCACACAAAGATCCGAATCGTCATGCAAAAACTCGATCGCACCTCGACTCGCAGCACTCTTGCGCGCCGTCGGCTGCGCAATGGGCATGGGGATCCTGTCGATCTGAAGCAGATCACCAGGTTCAACCCTCAGGTGACTTTTGCGACAGGGCCGATGATTGACCGTCACACAGTTGTTCTCGATGAGCCATACGCTGTGACTCATAGGTATCCCCAGCACGTTCCTGAGCACATTGGCCAATTGACGAGCCGGTGGGGGGATGTTGGATGGGACTTGGATCGTTTCGGTGGTCATCGTCGGCTCTCTTCCAAGCATTCCTCGTTGGAATGCAACTTGCGGCTCTCCACTACGAGATTAGCATAGCTTTTCAATCGCTTTTGGATCAGCCGAATTGCCGGAATTCTCCCAGAGTTACACCGCCTAAACGGGTCGATAAGCCCTGCCCCGCATTGCCAAGCCCATCGCGGGATTGTAGCTTGAAGCTCTCAAATCCCCTCGAATCCTAAGATCCATCAGGGAAATCCAAGTGACCGATAAGATCAGCAGAGTACCTGTCCGACCCCGTTTTCTCTTGGCTTTGGCTCTGATTTACGTTGGGCTGATCCCGGTGGCCTTTGCCCAAACTCCCCCCCAAGGCCCCCAACCCCCGGACGACTCACCACGCATCACCCCGCTGGTCAAAGTGATTCGACGTATCGAACCGGCAGTCGTCGGCCTATTTACTCCCATCGGCAACAACCAAATCTCTTCGGGTAGCGGGTCGATCATCCATCCAGAAGGCTACGTGCTTACGAATAACCATGTACTGCCAGAGCCTCAAGGGTTCGCGCTTTTCCAAGATTCCAAACGCGTTCGATTCGAGGTCGTCTCCCGCTATCCAGAGTCCGATCTGGCCATCGTTCGGCTCCTGGACATCCAGCCCCCACTGGCCACCATCCCAATCGGAATCAGTTCCGAGGTCATCAACGGAGAACCTATCGTCGTGGCTGGGAATCCCGGAGGTAGGGGACTGGTCTTCACCGCCGGTATCGTCAGCGCCAAAGAGGTACTCGAGGGAGGCCCCAACGCCATGGTCATGTCGAATTACATCAATGATCGCCGCGAACGATTGATCCAATTCGATGCAGCAAGCAACAAAGGCAACTCAGGCGGCCCGTTGGTCAATATGGAAGGCGAATTGATCGGCATCGTCTCGGCAGTCATCGAAGGTGAACAAAACATAGGACTGGCGATCCCTATCGATCGTGCGAATCGTTTAGCTCAGCGAATGCTCGAACCCGAATGGGCGCACCGAAAAACGACCCGGTTGGAATTCGACCCGCTAGCAAGCGACCTCAAAGTCCTCTCCGTAGCTAGCTCCTCAATCCCAAACGAAGCCAACACCGCCATCCTTCCCGGGGATCGGATCAAGACCGCAAATAATGAGCCGATGCGAAATCGAATCGATTGGCAGCTAATGCTCGAAACCCTTTTGCCCAATCGCGATCAGTTGACACTTACCGTCGAACGGAATGGGGAATCCATCCAAGTGCAATGGCCTTTGGAATCCATCGTAGGACTAAAGACGATCCAAGCAGAAACGACCCAGACAGGGATCCGTTACGAGTTCTACGAAGGCAAATTCAACCAAATGCCTGACTTTGACATGCTAGAGTCGGTTCGTGGGGGAGTGACCGAATCATTCGATATTGCTCCCTTGGCGATGGACCGAAACCAAGACTTTGCTGTCCGTTTCGTCGGAAATGCAGCCATCGAATCCGATGGACTCTACCGCATCGTTCTGGTATCCGACGATGGAAGCAAACTCTACATCAACGACGAACTTTTTATCGATAATGATGGAAACCATCCTGCAAAACCCTCTGGACGGATCGTTCGATTGACCAAAGGCTTGTTGCCCATCAAGGTGGAGTATTTCCAAGGCAACGGCCTGATGTCTTTATTCGTGGTGATCGAACCTTGCGAGGACCGAAAAATGATCAATCTAAAAGACATGAAGCTCTTGCGAGGGGAGCGTCTTCGAATCATCCCCTAGGAATCAACACTTACCAGAGAGATCTTCGATGAACAAGGCAGGTGAGGTAGGTATCTTTGTCTATGGAACGTTGAAGAAAAATCAACTTCGAGGTTCGCTTTGGCCCAAGTCACCTATTGCGCTAGGGCCTGCAATCACGCTCGGCGAACTATGGGATTTGGGAAGTTACCCAGGCTTGCACCCAGGGAGCGATTGGGTGCTCGGTGAGCTTTGGATCTTTCCTCCAAACGACATCGAAGAGACCTTCCGGGTGCTCGATGAGATTGAAGAATACGATCCGAAAAAGGATCGCGGGTTGTACCTAAGGCGGCAGATCGACGTGCGTGGAGTGGACGCTCAAGACCGATTAGGGCCAATTCAAAAAGCATTCACCTATCTCATGCCCCAGGTTGCGCAGAAACATCGAATTCGGCGAATCGAGCCATGGAAAAAACTCCGATGGACCTCAGAAGATGTTCAAATGGATGCATTAGTGGCATGTTGGCCAGATGACGGTTCCTTCGTCCCCCGGGATGCGAGCGAGGAAGACTCCTAAATGCAATTTTCCTAACGACTTGGCAACCTACCGACTTGGTAAATCGAATCGACTTGCAGGGTCTTTCGCCCCCACCCGATGAAGCTCATAGCCCATGGGCGCTTCCTTGACCTGGTTGGGAAAAGCAATTTTGCGACTCTCGGTATCCCGCTGGTTCGGATGAACCCCTGCCTCCCGAGGAAACAACTTGCGGAATAACCTGAGCCGGTCATTCCATGTCCCGCGGCCCATTCCATGCATTCGCACCACCGGGTGCAAGGATTCGTCAAACACTTCGTCCGTGGATCGATCGTCCTGTTGCTCAGTCGCCGTGGAACGCGAGACTTCTGTAGCTATTTGAGCCTCTTTAGGCTGATCCACTTGCGGATCGCTCGAACGTGACTTCGGCTTATTTCTCTTTTGGTCCTGTAGGTTTTCTGAGGGCAAATCGCGATTGACGCAGTCATTCTGAATGCTCCAAAAGAGCAGTGAACAGTACTTACCAAGGCTGATCTGCAAGAAGCCTGTATCGCTACAGCGGGGCGTGGCCTCAACGGCGTCTGCCGGAGCCTCATCGGTCTTTTCCTCCTTCATCTCGACGGGACTGAGCATCGACTTCTCGGCGAATTTACGCAGCGACTCAACGTCCCAGTCGATCAGCTCTCCTTCTTCGCCCATCTGTCTATAAGCTTCCTCGAGTTGCATGTAGATCGAGGTGTACGGATAGCCATCGAGCGAATTGGTCACCTTGGCCCGAATTGCATTCAAGTCGATGTACACGGCGCAAGATAACAAATAGTCTGAGGAATGGATAACAGTCATGTGAAAGCGTCCCTTCCAGAAGGCTCCCTTGACCTCCCCTTCTTTTTGCACTTCGGCATTGGCCCGCTTGGCTACTTTTTGCTTGAGCAACTGCATCCAAAAGCTGACCGAGCTAAGCTTGCGACGAAGCTTCTTTACCATCGCTTCGTCATTGGCGATCGCATCGATTTCTTCTTCGGTAGGCTCGATGGGTTCGTAGACCCACTTGCCTTCTACTTTCCTGCGACGCTTGCGTTGCGGACACAGACTCATCCACCTGGTTACCACCTCCTTAGCCGTCCATTTACCGACCACATCGGGCCGCGTGCGTAGTAAGAAATGGACGTGATTGTCCATGACGGCGAATCGTAAGACATCGATGCCCATGTAGAGGGATTGAAAGGACATGATGTTGATAATCCAGTCCTTACGGTGCGAAAAGTCTTGTCCGGACAAGGAATCCTTGCCCAGGAGAAACATCTGCTGAGCCACCTGAGTGGTGACATGAACGATGGTCACTTCGTCAGGAGAAATACGGCTTGAACGATTACTACGAGCCATGATACGAGTCTCCCTACTATTGAGGTGGAACTTATGACACACAACCACGCAGTACTTAAGTCTCGCGGGGCAACTCAACTCTATGCACCGTACGCCGGCAGAAAGAAACGTGATGTTTTGGTTAGGTTCAATGTTTGCATCTACCGCAGCTAACGAGCAACTACTCAATTCATTTTTTAAAAAAGTGCGTTTGTGTCAACGAATTGGTCGATTTATTGTTTTCTTTTTTTGAAACCTACGCAAAACCGTTTGTTTTGAGCGTATTCTGGGCTTAAATCCCGATCGCTTTGCGGGCAACTTTCTGCACCGAGGAATGGCAGAGGAATGGTCGATTTGAAACAAACAAGGGATTGCTACAGAGTCGATAACTGTCGAAATATTTTTGATCGCCGTGCCGTAAAAAAACGGGGCAATTCTACAGGTGCCTGTCCCCAGTAGCAGCGGTGGTATGCTAGCAATCGGCAGCTTTGCGCCGGGCGTTTCTACAGGTGCCTGTCCCCGGTAGCAGCGGTGGTATGCTAGCAATCGGTAGCTTTGCGCCGGGCGATTCTACAGGTGCCTGTCCCCAGTAGCAGCGGTGGTATGCTAGCAATCGGT
>QWPJ01000121.1 GCA_003671195.1 Planctomycetota bacterium | reverse complement strand
GATGAGGAAATCCTCAAAGCCGAATCCTTGGCGGTCCCCTTTGTCGGTCCGAATAACCTCCTGGGCGCCAAAAGTGTCGGTCAACACCTCGCGAAATCCCTCAAACCAGGAGACCAGGTCGCAGTGCTCGAAGGCATCCGAACCAGCTTCAATGCAACCCAAAGACGCTTGGGATTCGAACAAGCGATGAACGACGCAGGTATGCAAATCGTCGATAGCCAAAGCGCGAACTGGGAAACCAATCAAGCCAATACCATCGCCGCCTCGATGCTCAACGCCCACCCCGATCTCAAAGCCATCCTGGCCGCCAACGACTCGATGGCTCTAGGCGTTATGGCTGCAATCAAAGCCGCCAATAAAACCGATACCGTCCAAGTCGTTGGGTTTGACAATATCTCTGCTGCCCAGGAAGCGATCCGGCAAGGCAAAATGCTCGCGACGGCAGACCAACATGGCGACCAACTCGCCGTCTACGGAATCGAACTTGCGCTGAAACTCCTCCAAGACCCGAAATCGATTCCCGAGGACCGCGAAACACCCGTCGATCTGATCACCGCCGGTAACCTCCCTCAATAACGGACTCTCTCCCAAGTGCTGAAACTCGATGCCCTGACGAAAGATTTCGCGACGCGCGCGGTCGATCAGGTCAGCTTGGAATTCGCCCCAGGACAAGTCCACGCGCTTCTAGGGGCCAACGGGGCCGGCAAAAGCACCCTTTGCAAAATGATCGCAGGATTGATCCTGCCATCCCAAGGCTCCATGCTGTTGGAAGGAAATAAATATTCGCCAAACTCGAAGCGCCAAGCCCAACGCGCTGGTGTCCAAATCGTCCAGCAAGAACTCAATGTTCTTGCGACCCTGACCCTCGCTGAAAACCTGTTCCTCTCGAATCTTCCCAACCGCTGGGGGATCCTCAGCCGCCGAACGATGCACCGCCGAGCCTGCGAAATCCTCTCCGATTTCGGACTCGGGGACCTTGACCCTCATGCCACTGCCTCAAACCTCGGAGTCGGACAACAACAACTGCTCGAAATCGCCGCAAATACCTGGCAACCGACCCAAGTCCTCATCCTCGATGAACCCACCGCCGCGCTGAGTACCAGAGAATCCCAACGGCTTTTCGAGAAAATCCATTTTTGGAAACACCAAGGGGTCGCGATCCTCTACATCAGCCACCGACTCGCTGAGGTCCAAGCCCTCGCGGATCGAATCTCCATTCTCCGCGATGGAAAACTTCAAGGCACCTGGTCACGCGGTGAACTCCATGAATGCGATATCGTCGCCAAAATGACCAACCCGTCAAAATCGATTGCCCCAAAAAGCTCGACCCTCCCGGAAAGTCCAGCCAAGTCTTCAAGACAAGCCTTGAGAGTCGAGCAACTCTGGCTCAGCCCCAAGGTCCAAAACGTATCGTTCTCGCTTCGCGCCGGAGAAATCCTCGGAGTCGCAGGGCTCGTCGGCTCCGGTCGAACCGAACTGCTGCGCGCGATCTTCGGCGCCGATCGCGCCTCTGGCGGATCCCTCCAAGTCGCCGATAAACCAGCCTGCAAGCCTTTTCGGAACCCCAACGAAGCCGTCCGGGCCGGGCTGGTGATGATCAGTGAGGACCGCAAGGCCGACGGATTGCTCCTGACCGAATCGATCGCAGCGAACATCCAACTTCCGATGCTCGATCGATCTGGACTGGGCCGTTTCGCTTTGGCGCAAGGCGGCCGAGCCCGTCGCCTAGCCGAGACTTATTGTCGAGATTTGGCGATTCGATGCGATTCGACCGACCAATCCGTCGGGACGCTCAGCGGCGGCAATCAACAAAAAGTTGTACTTGCCAAATGGCTCGAACGCGATGGTACCGTTTTCCTTATGGACGAACCGACGCGCGGGATCGATGTCGCTGCACGCGAACTAGTCTATGAAGTGATCCGCAACCTGGCGAAAGCAGGAAAAGGGATTCTAGTCGTCAGCAGTGATCTTGAAGAACTCATCGGACTGTGCGATTCGATCGGGGTGATGTCCAACGGGCGTTGGACGGCGAGCTTCTCGGGCCCGAACTACGAACCCCAAGCCATTCTAGAGGCGATGTTTGCCGGCTACTCAGCCCCTTAAACTGCGCAACCCTTTGATGAAAGACAATGCCGTGAGCTCCAACCGCGCAATCCAACAGACCCTTGCAACCTACGGCGGCCTGATCGCCGCGATCCTCGTACTCTTGGGCTTCTTCGGTGTGTTCGCCAAGAATTTTCTCACCACGACGACCCTTTTGACCATGGCCAATTCCATCCCCGACATCACGGTCGTGGCCGTTGGAATGACGCTGGTGCTCATCGCCGGGGGGATCGATTTGTCGGTCGGTTCGGTCCTAGCCCTCTCGGCTTGCTGCCTGGGGTGGTTGATGGTCGATCTGAAGCTCCCCTTGTGGCTTGCGAGTCTAGGCGCCATCGCGCTGGGAGCTTGCTGCGGTGGACTCAATGGGTGGATCAGCTCTGCGTTTCGTATTCCGGCCTTCATCGTGACCCTTGGGATGCTGGAAATCGCTCGCGGAAGCGCGTACTGGATCACCGATTCGAACACGAAATATGTCGGTTCCTCACTCGGTTGGTTCTCCGATCCGATTGCACCTTTAGGTGTCTCAGCCTCTTTTTTAATCGCCGCTGCGGTCGTGCTCGCCGGTCAGTGGCTCTTGCATCAAACGGTCTTGGGTCGCACCGCCGTAGCGATCGGAACGAATGCCGAATCGGTCCGCATGGCCGGAATCCGCACCACGGCTCCGATGGTCACTCTCTATGCGATTTGCGGCGGCCTGTGCGGACTTGCCGGGATGATGCAGTCCTCTCGGCTCTCGACGGTCGATCCGAATTCCGGCGTCGGCATGGAACTCAGCGCGATTGCTGCTTGCGTCATCGGTGGCACGAGCTTGCGAGGGGGCCAAGGCTCGGTCGTCAGGACGTTCTTCGGTGTCCTGGTGATCTCGATTTTGCAAACCGGGCTGGCTCAATTGGGGGCAACCGACCCGATCAAAAGGATCGTCACCGGAGGGGTGATCATTCTGTCCGTGCTGCTCGATTCGCTTCGGAAACAATCCGCGATTCGATGAAGCGACGCATCGCCTCAAAAAGTTCTTGACGCTCTGGCTCCCAATGCATGTCGTGAAAAAGACCTTGCCACTCGATCCAAGTGCAATGCTCCTTGGCCTGCTCGGCAAACTCTCCACTGGCCTGACAGGATGTGATTCGATCGTCGGTTCCATGCATGAGCAACAGCGGCGTCTCTAGTTCCGACGCATGGTCGATGGCCCATTGTCCCGCCTCGAGCATCGAGAGTCCCAGCGCCGCCGAGACCCGTTGGTGTACCATCGAATCCTCGACATACGCTGCAACGCTTCGTGGGTCTCGCGAGAGTTCCTTGGGCACAATCGCAGTCGAAAGGGTCAACCCCGGCCACCATCGACCCAAGAGCCTGGCAACACTGAGTTTCCATGCCGGGGGAGGAAAGGTCGTGCGGAGCAGCGGGCTGCATGCGATGATCCCTGCGAGCTTGTGCTTCTTTCGCATCGCATAGTTGATCACGATACTGCCGCCTAGGCTCTGTCCATAAAGTAGGACTGGAATCCCTGGGTAGACGCGATGGAGGTAGGACTCCAGAGTTCCGATGTCATCGAGATAAGCGTCAAAATGCGGTAGTCCTCCGCCGGTTCGTCCATGTCCGCGTTGATCGATGGCAAGTACGGTGGCTCCATCGGCAACAAAGTAATCGGCTACATGCGCATAACGCTGCCCATGCTCTCCAAGACCATGCACGATTCCAAGGATATATCTTGGTGCGATCGTCTCGGAACACCACCGTCGCATCATGAGCTTGACGGCTTGCTCTTGCTCTCCGAGCGGGTACTGCGGAATGTAAAAATCGTGAATTTCCATCCGCTGGTTTCTCCATCGATCCTCAGATCGATTCGCTGTGATTGATCGCGTCGATGAGTTGCCGGAGTCGCCCGAGATTTCTTCGATTGAAGTGAAACGTCAAACGCGGAAGATGAGCAAGTTCCGGTTCGCCACTCTCTTCGGGAAGCGCGGCGACCTGTTCGATACGACCCGAGACAACGATATCCGAAAAGTCGGTATTGAGTCGATCGAGCCGCTCTGGGCTCAAGGGACCCGTCAGCCGCATCGCGAGGGTATCGTTGACATAACGCATGCTATGATAGACACGATAGAATCGAAGTATCTCTTCGATGGCTTCTTCATTGCTGTCGGTGACTTTGTACAGATGGACATCCTCGGGACTGATCCACCCGTCGGCGAGCAACTGCTGGCCGAAAAACTTCTCGACATTCTTCCAATAGGTTCCACCTGGCTCATCGACCAGGACCATCGGAAAGAGCGACTGCTTGCCGGTTTGCAAGAGGGTCAATACCTCGAAGGTCTCGTCGAGTGTGCCGAATCCACCCGGGTAACAAACCACCGCGCTGCACTCTTTGACAAACATCAGCTTGCGGGTGAAGAAGTACTTGAGCGTCACGAGTTTCGGATCGCCATCGATCACGGGATTGGCCGACTGCTCGAAAGGGAGCATGATATTCAGGCCCATCGAGAGTTCGCGGCCAGCACCCTTGTGGCCGGCCTCCATGATCCCTCCTCCGGCCCCTGTGATCACCATCCATCCGTGATGAGCCATCTGCTTGGCAAACGATTCCGCTTGCCGATAGGCTGGGTGATCTTCCTTGGTTCGAGCAGAACCGAAGATGGTGACTTTGCGCCGCCGCTGGAACGGCTGGAAGACTTTGAACGCATAGCGCAGTTCGCGTAGCGTTCGAGAGAGAATTTTAAGGTCGCCGCGGGACACATCGCTGTTTGCGAGTTGCTCGACCGTCCGCCTCATCATCTCGAGCAAGTCGTGATTCGAGAGCAATGACGCAGGCTCATCAGCCGGCGTCGAACGTTCTTTCTCCCGCTCCCCGAGAGCCTCGGGGAGTATGTTCCATGGCACCTCGGACGGCTTGTGTTCATCCATGTCAGTTTCGACCCATCTCTGGGACGCGTTGACTAGGTAGGTTTGACTGGGCTCTTGTCGTCAGCACCATCTTCGGGAAGGTCATCGTACTTCGCTTCGGGAAGCGACTGAGAGACCGGAGCGACGAGGAATTCGACGGCGAACTCTTTGGGCTCCTTCTTGAGGATGGAATCACCTTTAACAGTCGTCAGGTCCGAAGCGGCAACGATACGCTCGATCACGAGTCGTTCGATGATTTGGTTCCGCAAAGCGTCCATCTGGCCGGTACGATCGAGCTTGGCTTTGACCTGTCGAACCGTCGAATCGCTTTGATCACTGATCAACTTGATTTCGGCTTCGTACTGCTCATCGGTGGGTTCGATCTTCAGATCTTCCGCGATTTTTTCCAAAACAAAGTGCTCTCGGAGGGCTCCCCGGGTAAGCTCTTCAATGTTCCGGCGCATCGTGTTGACTACGGTGCGAATTTGGTCATCGGAAAAGCCGTTGCGTCGCATTTCCAACACGCGGCGTTGGAGCTCGCGTTCGGCTTGGCGTCGAACCATTCCGGATGGAAGTTCCCAATCGGCCCCAACGGTCAATTCCTTGGTGATCTGATCACGTAGAAGTTGGTTTTGGTGGTATTCGCTCTGACGGGTCAGTTCGCTTCGGACGAAATCTCGCAGCTCGTCGGTATCGTCAAAACCCAAAGAAGATAGTTGGGTAGTGTTGAGAGCCTCGACGTTGACCCTACGGATCTCAACGACCTTGAAGGTCGCATCGACTTCCTGGCCTCGCAACGCTTCGTTGAGCGAGGTTTCCATGACCCTGACTTTGGTCGAGATGCGGTCGCCTTCTTTCGAACCGGACATGAGTTCACCGAAGTTTTCGATGATGCAGTCGGCAAGGCTCAATTCTGCGCGAAGAATCACCAGCGATTCTTCGAATCCGCTGATACGACGGCCACCCTGAGAGAATTCCGCGTCGAGGACCAGACGATCACCGAGTTGGGCTTCGCCATCCCAGGGTTCTCCCGGGGTGATTCGATCGAGGGTGCGAACCAATTGGGTTTCGACCTCTTGGTCGGTCAAGGTGAACTCCGTCTTGGTCAGTTTGAGCCCTTCCCATTTGGGCGACTGAAACTCCGGACGAACTTCGATCTTGAACTCGAACGTAAAATCTCCCGAGTCCGGAAGCTTGACAGCCCCGTAATCCATATCGGGTTCCGCAATCGCCGAGATATCTCCACCTTCGGTGATCTGTTGGAGACTGTCCATGACCAAACTGCTTTTGACTTGGTCTGCAACGGTCTTTTTGAACCGCGACTCAAGAAGCTTCCGGGGGATCTTCCCCTGGCGAAATCCTGGCAAATCTGCCCGAGGTGCGATCTCGCTGTAGGCTTCGCGGAAGTAGCGGTCGATCTCTGCTCGAGGCACCGTCACGACGATATGCCGCTGACAAGCCGCGGTTTGATCGATCTTGACCTTGAAATCCAACTTGCCCTTGGCCTCGGTATCGACTGCTGACATTCGTAACTCGCAAAGCGAAAATAAAGTAGTGAAGACAGAATAAAAAAAGGGCTTCTTTCAGGCATCCAAGAGCGGGTGATGGGATTCGAACCCACGACAACAACGTTGGCAACGTTGTGCTCTACCAACTGAGCTACACCCGCACGCACTAAGCCTGATCAAAACCCTTAGGTCTTATTTTTGAGTCAAAACGCTGATCCAGAAGAGCATCTGTGCTCTACGGGACAACTTTCGACTGCCTTGAAATTAACCGAAACCGGGATTCGGATCAAGCCTACTTTGGCTTTCGGGCATTTTTCTCTCGATCCGAGACGCCCGGGGTAGGTTCCCAGCACGCCCGGGCTGGCTCCCAACACGCCCGGGCCGGTTCCCAGCGCCAGTTTTTGAGGCCAGTTTTTGGCGGCATTTTTTGAATCGAGCTTGGCTGGACGCCCAAGTTCCATTTTTGCTATGACTCGGCTTGCGTCCAGCTTTTGACAAAGCCTTTCGATAGGGAGATCCCACCATGCGTCCTGATCCTAAATCATTCAGCTTGGCGATGTGCAGATTTATCCAGACGAAAATCGGGCTCATGGGCCGCTTGTGCCTGCTCCTGTTTCTGGTCTCCAATCTGCAAATCTCGACCCAAAGCCTCTGGGCACAAACTCCCCTAGACTCAGCTTTGCGGAAGGCGATCTCCCCACAATCGGCGGAATCGGCTGGACAGGTCGCCTCGGTCTTCGAGTCCGAGCCGGAGTGGCTCGAATGGATCGCTTCGAAGAACTCGAAACCCAAACCGAAATCTACCTGGAGTTCCTGGTGGCCGAGCGCATCTAAAACCAAAACCTCTCGACCTGTTCGCAGTTATGAAACGAACAATAAAACCCTCTCGCAGCGGTTGTCGATGTCCAGCAAACGGATGTGGAACAAAACCACAGAATGGCTCGATCCTTACCCAGATCCGAAACCTTCATCGGAGTCGAATTCGAAGAAGTCCAGTTGGTTTTCCTCCTGGGGCAACACCTGGGGCTCGGAGCCCAAAAAGCAAAGCCAATCGGTCTCGGATTTCATCGGACAAGAGCACCCTCGCTAAGGATCTGTCCGACCGGTTTGCGCAGGTTGCTTCAAGCAAAACGCTCTTGGAGCGAAAGAACATCGACGACCTTGTTGCGGCTAGCCTTCATGGCCTCTACGGCCACTCGACCGGCCGATAGGGTGGTGATGCAAGGCACGCCGTACTGCACCGAAGCGGCCCGGATGCGACCCTCGTCGGTCCTGGCTCCCTTGCCATTCGGGGTGTTGATGATCAAGCTGACATCGTCGTTCTTAAGGTAGTCGATCAGATTCGGGTTCCCCTCGGCGAGTTTCTTGATCCGCGTGACTGGGATTCCCGCTTTCTCGATCTCCAATGCCGTCCCGGTCGTGGCCAAGAGTTTGTAGCCCATGTCGTGCAACTGCTTGGCCAAACAATCGATTCCTTGTCGCTGCCTCGAGGCGATGCTCAGGAAGACATTTCCCTCGGTCGGTAAGACGGTTCCGGCCGCGATTTGGCTCTTGGTAAAGGCGATCGCGAAATCGTCGCTGATGCCCATGACCTCGCCCGTCGAACGCATCTCCGGGCCCAAAACAATATCGACCCCAGCGAATTTTCGGAAAGGGAAGACGGCTTCCTTGACCGATATGCTTCGGGGTATCGGCTCGGATTCGATCCCGAGTTCCTTGAGTTTCTTGCCGACCATCACCTTGGTGGCAATATTGGCTACCGGCACCCCGGTTGCCTTGGCGACAAACGGCACCGTTCGGCTCGCACGGGGATTGACCTCTAGCACGTAGACGTGCTGCTGGCCATCGTCCTCTTTCTTGATGGCAAACTGGACATTCATGAGTCCCACGACGCGCAGCCGCTGGGCCATGGTTCGTGTCGCGCGTCGGATCTCTGCAAGAACGTCTTGGCCAAGGGTAAACGAAGGGATGACGCAAGCCGAATCGCCCGAGTGAACACCCGCCTCTTCGATATGCTCCATGATCCCCATGATGACCACATCATCGCCATCGGAGACCGCGTCGACGTCGACCTCGATGGCGTCTTCGAGGAACCTATCGATGAGCACCGGTTGGCCCTGGGCCACCACGAACGCCTCAGCGACAAACCGATCGAATTGCGAGTGGTCGTAGCATATCTCCATGGCGCGCCCACCGAGCACAAAGCTCGGACGCACAAGGCACGGATAGCCGATCTTCTGCACCTCGGCTCGGGCCTGCTCCATCGTCCTTGCGATTCCATTGGCAGGCTGCTTGAGGTTCAACTCGACGATCAGCTTTTGGAACTTCTCGCGATCCTCGGCGTCCTCGATCGTCTCGACACTCGTCCCGACGATCGGTACCCCGGCATCGGCGAGTGCTCGAGCCAGGTTCAGCGGGGTTTGTCCCCCGAATTGCACGATCACCCCGTCGGGTTGCATTCGGTCGTAGATGTTCAACACATCTTCGGTCGTCAAGGGTTCGAAAAACAGCAGATCGCTCGTGTCGTAGTCGGTGCTGACGGTCTCGGGATTGCTGTTGACCATGATCGACTCGATGCCGATCTCGCGAAGCGCGTAACTTGCATGGCAACAGCAGTAGTCAAATTCGATCCCCTGGCCGATCCGATTCGGACCACCCCCGAGGATCATCACCCGCTTCTTGCCTGGCTCCCTCGGCGGCGTTTCGTCTTCGGTCTCATAACTGCTGTAGTAGTAAGGAGTGTAGGCCTCGAATTCCGCTGCACATGTATCGACGGACTTGTACGTCGCTCGGATTCCGCGGGCGATCCTCCAGGATCGTACCTCCTGGTCGTCGCTTGCGAGCAATGTCGCCAATTGGCGATCGGAAAAACCGGCCTGCTTGGCCCTCCTCATCTGCTCGACTTGCAACTGGCTCAAACTGCCGATCTGTCGCAATTGGTTCTCCATCTCAACGATCTGATGGAGTTGGTCCAAAAACCACGGATCGATGGCCGTGATCGTGTGGATTTCCTGAAGGCTCATTCCACTGAGTATCGCATAACGCAAATACCAAACGCGATCCGCATTGGGTCTGGATAACTTGCTTCGGATCTCTTCGTCATCAGGCCGGCGGTCGGTATACCAAAGGTCTTTGCTGTCGGCCCCGAACCCGAAGGCTCCGACCTCAAGCCCTCGCAAGGCTTTCTGAAAGGACTCTTTGAATGTCCGGCCGATGGCCATGGTTTCGCCGACGCTCTTCATCTGCGTCGTCAAGGTCGAATCGGCCTCGGGGAATTTCTCGAAGGCAAATCTCGGGATCTTGGTGACCACATAGTCGATCGTCGGCTCGAAACAAGCTTGGGTTTTTTGGGTGATGTCGTTCTTGAGTTCCCAAAGTCGGTAGCCCACGGCCAGCTTCGCGGCGATCTTGGCAATCGGAAATCCAGTGGCCTTGCTGGCCAAAGCGCTCGATCGACTGACCCGGGGATTCATCTCGATGACGATCATCCGACCCGTTGCCGGGTGAATCGCAAACTGGATATTCGAACCCCCTGTCTCGACTCCGATTTCGCGAATAATCGCCAAGCTTGCGTCTCGCATGCGTTGGTATTCTTTGTCGGTCAAGGTTTGGGCCGGGGCCACGGTGATCGAATCACCGGTGTGGACCCCCATGGGATCGAAGTTTTCGATCGAACAGATGATCACGACGTTGTCCTCCACGTCGCGCATCACCTCCATCTCGTACTCCTTCCAACCGATGATCGATTCCTCGATCAGGACCTCGGTAATGGGCGAAAGGGTCAATCCATTTTGGACCAGTGAGTCAAACTCGTTGCGGTTGTAAGCGATCGCAGATCCGCTACCACCCATGGTGAAACTCGGTCGCACCACGCACGGGAGCCCAAGATCGGCAAGCGCCTCGCGGCCCTCGGCGACCGTATGGACCACATGCCCTCGGCATACCTCCATCCCGATCTTCTCCATAGCCAGCTTGAAAGCGTCCCTCGCCTCGGCCTTGTGGATCACCTCGGGATTCGCACCGATCATCTCGCATTGGAATTTCTCAAGCACCCCATGCTTGGCCAACTCCATCGCGATGTTCAATGCCGTCTGACCCCCGAGAGTCGGCAGAATCGCATCGGGCCGCTCCCGCTCGATGACCTTGGCCACGAATTCCCAAGTCAGTGGCTCGATGTAGGTCCGGTTGGCCAAGGCCGGGTCGGTCATGATCGTCGCCGGATTGCTGTTGACTAGCACGACCTCAAAACCCTCCTCGCGAAGGGCTTTGCAAGCCTGGGTCCCCGAATAGTCAAACTCGCAAGCTTGGCCAATGACAATGGGGCCTGATCCAATCAACAAAATCTTGTGGATGTCGGTCCGTCGGGGCACTTGTTGCCAACCTTTCGGGGATTAAAGGGTAATGAAGGATCTTTACTTGTGGCGTCGGAACAGCGGACCGGCATAACGGGCACCGGCACCGAGCTCTTCTTCGATCCGCAAAAGCTGATTGTACTTGGCCATCCGGTCGGACCTGGATGCCGACCCGGTCTTGATCTGACCGGTCGAAAGGGCCACGGCCAAGTCGGCGATGGTCGAATCTTCGGTCTCGCCGCTGCGATGGCTCGAGATGCTCGTATAACCATTGCGATGGGCCAACTGGATCGCTTCGATCGTTTCAGTCAACGTTCCAATCTGATTGACCTTGATCAAGATGCTGTTGGCGATCCCAGCATCGATCCCACGCTGAAGCCGCTCGGTGTTCGTTACGAAGAGGTCGTCACCGACAAGCTGGATCTTGGAACCGACTCGGTCGGTCAGCTTCTTCCAGGAATCCCAATCGTCTTCCGAACAGCCGTCTTCGATCGACAAAATCGGATAATTGGCTACCCAATCGGCCAGAAAGTCGACCATCTGGTCGCCCGATAGCTGCTTGCCATCGATCGTGTATTTCTTGGTCTTCTCGTCGTAAAACTCTGTCGCCGCGACGTCCAAGGCGATGAAAATCTGCTTGCCGGCTTCGTACCCAGCACGTTGGATCGCTTCCATGATCAGGTCCAAGGCTTCGCGATTGCTCTTGAGGTCGGGTGCAAAACCGCCTTCGTCCCCGACGGAGGTGTTGAGTTTCTTCTCGCTGAGCACTTTCTTGAGGTTGTGGAAAATCTCCGTGCCTGCCCTCAATGCCTCGCTAAAGGAATCGAAACCCAAAGGCAACACCATGAATTCTTGGACATCGACGGAGTTGTCGGCGTGTTGGCCACCATTGACGATGTTCATCATCGGGGCTGGCAAAAGATGCGCACCGGCCCCACCGAGGTAGCGGTATAGAGGCTGTCCGGTGAAATCCGCCGCTGCCTTAGCCACCGCCAACGACACGCCTAAAATCGCGTTGGCTCCAAAGTTCTTCTTGTTCGGGGTACCATCAAGGGCACACAACATCGCGTCGATCGACCGTTGATCCAAAGCATCCATTCCGATCAGCTCATCAGCGATCTTGTCCTGAATGTTGGCCACCGCTCCAAGTACCCCCTTGCCCATGTACTTGGTCTTGTCGCCATCTCGCAGTTCCCAAGCCTCATGCGCCCCGGTGCTCGCACCGCTGGGAACCGCAGCCCGACCGAACGAACCATCGACCAATCGAACGTCGACCTCGACGGTTGGATTTCCCCGGGAATCGAAGATTTGGCGGCCTTGGATGTTTTCGATCAAGCTCATGGTTTGTGTCTCAGTGAAAGGAAATTGCAATGCCGATACGTCATGGCCGAATTCTGTCAGATCTTCGCAAATTTTGCTAGTCTCCCTGAGACCCCACAAGCCTAATGAGAACCAAAAAAACCAAACCGACCGAGTTGCCGAATTCCGTCGAGCCGCTACGCTGTGGTGGCCAAATTGTTCTTTACAAGGCTCCTGATGCATGTTCACCGGACTCGTTGAATCCAAAGCGATCCTGACGGCCGCGATCCCTATCGGACCGGGCAAACGCTTGATCTTCGATCTCGGCAAGCTTGCCAACTCCGACGGCAAACCGATCGGACTCGGCGACAGCATCGCCCTCTCGGGTTGCTGCTTGACGGTCGTCGAAATCGATGGATCGCTTTGCCATTTCGAACTCGGTTCCGAAACCCTCTCCAAAACCAACTTCGGACATTTGGCCCCCGGCCAAGAGGTCAACTGCGAACGCTCGCTCCGAGTCGGCGACCGACTCGGAGGACATTTCGTCACAGGCCATATCGATGGACTTGGACTCCTAAGGCACATCCGCAACGAGGGACAATGGCGATTCTATGAATTCACCGCGCCGATCCCGCTGCTTCGTCAAATGGCACCCAAAGGATCCATCACCATCGATGGAGTCAGTCTGACGCTCGTCGAAGCCGACGACGACCACTTCTCCGTCGCCCTAATCCCACATACCCTCGAGGTCACCACGCTCGGAAATCTTCAGTCCGGTGACGCGGTGCACTTGGAAACCGATGTCTTGGCCAAGTACATCGCTAGGCAACTCGAAGCCCGCCAATAACCCCCCCATCGTTCGTCCAAGACCGCTCGAAATCTAAGCCAATCGACCCGGGCAGGCCGAAAATGGCCCGGCCAATAAAACCGGCCAATAAAAATCGAGAAGTAACGGAATTCCTTAGGAATTTTCACTTGGGACCCTTTCGTGCCCCATCGCGAAATGTCTATGCTATCGACCTGATGACCCCGCAGATAGCGTTTGAGCCCTTTTTGGAGCACCGAGTCTCTTTCCATGAGCAAGTCGAAGATTGCCGTCGTTGAAGCTGAATCCGAAAAGTTTCCTTATCTGTATCGATCGCCACTTAAATTCGGTGGACGGGTGGTCAAGGATGTCACGGTCTTCCGTGTGGCCCTGAGCCTCGAAGACCAAAACACCAAGAAAAAAGCGCACGGCATCGGCGAGATGACCATGGGGACGGCTTGGGCCTGGCCCTCGGCCAGCTTGACCCCCGAAATGGCGCTCAAGACCGTTATCGTGCTGGCCGAACGGATCGTCGCTGCGGCAACGAGCCTTCTTGCCGATCAGCATCCCCTGCACCTGGCCAGTCAAATCAAGCCCATCGCTAAGAGGCTCGCTGAGGAACTCGCCGCTTCGATGAAACTAACCGAAGCGATCCCAGATCTTGCGATCGCTCTTGCAGTCTCCCCCTTAGATATCGCCTTGCACGATGCCTACGGACGATTGCATGCGAAGAATTCCTTCGACTGCTTTACCCATGATCATGTCGGAGCCGATCTGTCGCACTTCCTGGGCGAAGAATTCCTCGGTAAGGATTTCTCCGAGATCATCGCTCCAAAAACAGCACCGACTTTGTTCTTGTACCATCTGGTCGGTTCGCTCGATCCTCTGAGCAAAGATGATTTAAATCGTAAAATCGACGATGGGCTCCCTGAGACCCTCGAAGATTGGATCCGAAGCCAACAGCTATCCCATCTGAAAATCAAGCTCACGGGCAAGGAACTCGATGCCGACGTAGGACGCGTCGTCGAGATCGATCGGATCGCTTCGAGAGCGTTCCCGACCAAACAGTTCTCGTATTCGTTGGACTTCAATGAAGCCTGCGAAAACGAAGACTACGTGATCGATTTCCTCGAAAGGCTCGAGAGACTCAATCGAGAGGCCGTCCCCAAGATCCACTACATCGAACAACCCATGGGACGCGACCTGCGACTGCGCAAAGAAGTCACGATGCACCGAGTCAGTCGGCTCAAACCCGTGGTGATCGATGAATCGCTGACCGATCTGGAAATGCTCCGATTCGCAAAACAACAAGGCTACTCCGGCGTGGCCGTCAAAGCCTGCAAAGGAATCAGCGATTCGATCCTCCTGAGCGCTGCGGCCAAGCAATGGGGAATGAAGATCTATGTCCAGGATCTAACCTGCATCGGCGGCTCGTTCATGGCGTCGGCCTCCCTGGCTTCGCGAATCCAAGGTGTCACGGCCGTCGAGGGAAATGGAAGGCAATACTGCCCGGCCGGAAACAAAGATTGGGAGTCGCTCTATCGCCCGATGTTCAAGATCCTCGGAGGGGTCGTTCCCACCGAATTGCTCAACGGAGTCGGCATGGGCTTTTCCTGGCCCAGAAACATCCTGAGCAAAAAGTACGCCGACTTGAGCCAACCGACCGCCTGATCCGTCTGACCTTCTTTACGCTCCTCCGCCAATCGCTGGATGAACGTCTCGGACGGATAGTCGCCAAATTGGAGCCTCTCATTCTTCACTTTGCTGATGTACGAATCGCTCACGTGGTTCTGCTAAGCAATGTCTTGCTGGGTCAGACCAAGGTCAAGTCTCAACTGCCTCAGCGCTTCGCCGAACTGCTTCTTCGAATTGCATCGCAGTCGCTTCCTTGATTGTGGAAATGAGACTGGTTCGGTATACTAACTGAACTTTTCGGTCAATAGCCCTGCTTAGGCATGGAAATGATTACTTCGCGTTGGTTCAAATACACGCATGCCCCAAGCAATCGAACCACAAATGAACAACGTACTTCGCGAATCGGACGCGTATCGTGGTCGAAATACGTCTATGGGCGCACTGATCGAAGAAGCGGATCGGATCTTCGATGCTCTCGCGGCGGGGCATTCACGTGAAGACGTTAAGCAACGGTGCTTATCCGGCGATGTCTTGCGCCAACGCACCGAGAAGAGTCGACGAAGAATATGGGCGTCCATTCAACATCGGTACTTCGCACATGAAGTTCTGTGGGTTATCGACGATATCGTTTCGGCAAAGCGTGACGATCGCAAGGCATTTCTCGATTTGCTTTATCTCCATTACTGCCTTCGTGACAAGCTAGCATTCGACGTAGTCACCAGGCTCATTTGGGATGCTGGGATCTCTGTTCGCGGAGTGATCGTGCCGCACGACGTCCGTCATCTGTTGGACGATGCAACTACCGATCAGCCACTTATATCCCGATGGTCGGAATCCACTCGGGCAAAACTCGCCAATAGTGTTCTCACGGCACTAAGGGACTTTGGACTTCTCGAAGGAAAGATACGCAAGCAAGTTGCAGGACGGACCATCAGCATCGACGCGGCTGAACATCTCGTCCGTCTGCTTGTCTCCGAAGGTCAACGAGGACGTAATATCATCACGGATCCAACCTGGCATCTTTTCTTGATGTCCGATCGAGACGTATCCGCCAAGCTTTCAATACTGGCAAGCCAGAACAGATTGCGATTTGAAAAGACGGGAAGCACTGTCGTCCTCGAAACACCTTCTGAGTGGGAAGGAAGCTCGTGACTAGTAACGATTGGAAATGGAAGATCAGTGAGGCCATCGAGCGTATTCGAACTCGCTACGAATTCATTGGCCGCAAGACTGGTGCGCCATTCTTGGCGTTAATCTACCCACCAGGATTCGAGCGGATGGTTCTACGGGAATGGCAAACACAGTGCGCAACGCTCTCACCGGAATTTGATGTTCGGCGAGTGGATATTCTCGAAGTAACCCAGAGAACTGTCAGTGAGTTTGGTGCTGACAATCTGGTTGCGGCCATAAAAGATCCGATGCCAGGTTCTGACCCACAGTCTGAACTGGCTGAGATTTGGATCACCGCCATTTGCGAGGAGGTAAAGGCAAGGCTTCGTGAGCCTGGTCAAGGGAAGCCAGTCGCTAGTCTAGAAAGGCTCGCAGCGCTTTACCCTGCGTGTGGTCCACGCGATATCATGCAGAGACTCTGGGACAGCGTACAGAGCGAACTGGAGGGCCCTGTCATCGTGATGATTCCAGGGAGCCGCGTAGACTCTCGAACGTATTCGTTTCTGTCGAAGCGCGACGAGTTCATGTACAGAGGCGATCCACTGTGAGTAAAGACGCCTTGCGAAGCACACTTCGAAAGCGCAATACTAAAATACAAATCACAAGCAAGCAGTCACCGGGATTTCGAATCATGAGAATTGGCGACCTTTTCGACACTCCAGTTGCCGACAAGATTGAACCTGTCATCAAGGTGGGTGAACGCGCTGACGAGGCCAAGTTGGCTGGTGAAGTGAGCAGCTACGTCGTTACGCCCACAATCGAGAAACATCTCGACGACATGCTCGAGCATTGGACAGACACGCTTCGAAACAAACAGACCGAGATCGGTATTTGGATTTCCGGCTACTTCGGAAGCGGTAAGTCGCACTTCGCCAAAATCTTCTCGTTGCTCGTTGCGAATCCAACGCTTAAAGGTCGTACAGCGGCGGAGATCTTTGAAACTCGCTTACTTAGCGATGCGCCGCATCGTGGATCGATCCTGCGTAGCTTATCCAGGATGGGAGAGTGCGAATGTGGGGTATTGGCCTTTAACCTCCATACGATAGCCGATAGCAAGACGCGACCGCTCCCGGCCATCCTACTTTCGCAGTACTACCAATCCATGGGCTTTAGCGCAAACCTGCTTTATGCCCGAGTCATCGAAGCCGAATTGGCCAACCAAGGAAAGCTCGACCAGCTTCATAAGTCTGTCGAGATGCGAACAGGCAAGAAGTGGAGCGAAATCCAAAGCAACCCTGGCTTCTACCGCAATCACCTCTATGACGCTGTGGTCGAGGTTGCCCCCAATAACTTCCCAACTCGCGCAGACGTCGACAAGTCATTATCTGACGCACAAAAGGGCGAGCTACACAATGTTCGCTTCTTGGTTCAGACCATTCTTGATGATCTCGACAAACGCGAGAGAGAAACAGGAAAAGAGCAACGCCTACTCTTTGTCCTCGATGAATCCGGGCAGTGGATCCAGGACGATTCTGGTCGCCTCGCCCAACTCCAAGCGCTCGTCGAAGAGGCGGCGACCGCCGGCCAAGGCAAGATCTGGATCATTGTAACTACCCACGGTGATATGGGATCGATCTACAAAGAGGCCAAGGCGCTTGAAGGCGATATGAAGAAGATCGAAGGTCGATTCCGCTTCAAGCCGGCGTTGACCACCGAGAACATCGAGCTCGTCCTTGAGGATCGACTGTTCCGCAAGACAGCGGCAGGGGCGATATGCCTTCAAAAAGAGTACGAGACAAAGGGAAGTGGGACTATTCGCGGATTAGGAGAGCTTGCCAACGTGACCAGCAGATCGCTTCCAAGCTGCACGAAAGAGTCGTTCGCAACCTACTACCCATTCTTCCCGTATCAAGTGAACCTGATCCCCGAGATCGTTAAGTCGCTTCGCAGCAAAGGCGGACGAGGGGAGCAGTTGTCTGGTTCCACACGGACGCTTCTTGCCATCACTCAGGACATTCTCCGAAGCGGCCGGCGCGGATACCTCGATGAGGAATTGGGAGCGTTGGTCAGTTACCACGAACTCTACTACAACCTTGCCGGTGAAGGTGAAGTATCGCCAGACGTTCGAACGGACATCGGCAAGATCAAGAAAGACGTTCCAGGTGCAATCGACCTTACGCAGTACGTTGCTGAGGTCCTTTACCTAATACGCGAGTTGTCTTTCATACCACGCTCGATCGACAACATTGCACGCTTGCTACCTGAAAGCACCGACGACGATGTTCAATCGGTGGCTACGCGAATCTTGCCTGAACTCGAGCGACTGATGCGAGCAGGAATGGTGGGCAGGACCGGCGATGAATATGAATTCCTCACCGGTGAGAAGCGATCCTTCGAAGAAGATGTTGCCAATCTCGAAGCTGGCTTCATGCAACAAGATCGTGAACGTGGTCTTCAAGATGAATTCGTCTACAGCCAAGGCAAGCTGCAGCACCGCGAATGGCTGGATTCCAATGCAATCGAGTACAAAGGCCACGAGTTCTCCGTGAAGGTTTCAGTCGATGGATTTGAGATCCCGGGAACCAAAGGGGACGTCAGTTTCCGCTTCTTCACCCCTTTGGCGATCGGCCGTGTATCCCTCCAAGAGATCGAGAACCAAAGCCTGCGTGACGACAACGTTAACACGGTCTTTTTCGTGTCTGGACGGGTTGATGAGTTCGACCGCGATCTCGAACGCTACTTGGCGATGCAGTCCACCATCCAAAGCTGGGTTGGAGATCCTCAGAAGTCCGACGACGCACGTGTCCTAGCCGAAGAAAGAAACAACGAAGATCTTCCCAAGCTGCGTCGACGTGTGATCGAGCATCTTCGTACTGGCATCCGAACAGGCCATCTCGTTTTTCGAGGGGCGAGTCGGCAACTCAACTTGCATGGGGATCCGTCGAAGCCAAGCAAGGCGATGCGGGTCAACATGGCAGAGTACTGGCCCAGGCTGTATCCGAAGTTCGATAAAGTGCCGATCCGCATCTCGAGTGATCAACGCGCCATCAAGGATGTGCTTTCCGGTGAGACATCCGCCGCCACTCAGGATGTGCGTAGCCTGAAGCTTTTCGATAAGGCGGGGAAAGTAGACCTTTTTTGCCCGCTGCTTGATGGCATCAAAATGCACCTGAGTACGGAACAACGCGAGAAACGCCGAGTCCTCGGTAGCGCTCTAGTCGATCGACTTAGCGGTATCGGCTACGGCTGGGACCCGAATGCCATACGTGTCGGGGTAGCTGCACTCGTTCGTGCCGGTGCTGTGAAGGTTGTTGTTGGTCAGAAAGAATATGCCAATGCTGGTGATCCAGATTTAGCGAAGACGCTACTCAACAACCGCGATTTCAACAAAGCAGAACTGATTCTCGAAGACGCAACGATTGACCCGCCAGTTCTCGAAGCGGTTCGAAAGTTCATCATCAAGCTATCGAAGAAACGCCGAATCGATGAAACGCCGGCCGCGATTGCCGAAGCGACCGAAGCGGTCGGAACAGTGCTACGTGATCAAGCGGATGAAGTGGAAAACTGGGCATCAGGTGCGGGCCTCCCGTTACCAGAAGAATTCGTAAAGGGAACGTCGGGCTGGCGTGATGTTCTCGACCTAAAGAATCCAGTGCATCGAGTGAACGCAGTATTTTCGTCGATGGAGGATCTCGAGGGTGGTTTCGATTCGGTTGCACTGCATAGCGAGTTTCGCAAGAATAACGGCGAAGCATATCGGACGCTGGTAAGTTCGGCGCGAGGGTACGAGGCGATCGAACATCGAATCCCTGCGGATAACGCGGCGTCATCTTTCCTCGCCGAATATCGCGCGGCCTATGACGCTGCGTCCATTGCCAGTCACCCTATTTGGAACTCACTGCAATCCAAACAAACACAGGCCGCAGCAGGAATCAAGCCGCTATTACAGGCCTGGCGAGACGAAGCACGCAGTACCATCGACAAAGCTCTGAAGCGTCTACCAGCCGACTTGGCAGACCATGGATTGGATTCCAACTTTGAAGCCCAACTTGCGCAACCACTGCAAGCGTTTGCGGACAAGATCGACAGCGACGCGACGCTCGTTCAAGTATCCGCCTTGTCGCGCACAGCAGAGGATTTGGTCCGTGATCTAGGGAATCGAATCGTTGTTGAGGTTAACAAGCGTAAGCCAAAACCAGATGACGCCGTCCCCGATGGTAAGCCAGCTCCTAAGCCTCGCGAGCTGAAGTCGGTTCGCGCGACGGACGTTGCGACCGTGACCCGTGTGTCGGACATTGCGCAATGGGACGCACTCCAGAAGCGACTCGACAAACGTGTCCGTGAATTGCTCGACGGCGGTTATGACGTGGAGCTGAAGTAATGGATGCTGACCTCAAAAAAATCCTCAAAGCAGTCGTGCTCGAGATGCGGCATGAGCTGGAAGGGTATTACGACAATGCAGGCAAGTGGCATCCAGGCGACCTTGAGGCTCGGCTAGCAGAAATTGGCGTACGCAAAGATCGAGCTTCGGTCCCTGTCGATGAGCTTGGAAGACTGACTGATGAGGACGTGCGTGCCAGGAAGCTTGTTGATGCTTTCATCGACCTGCGCGAACAAGCGGGCGTTGAGCGAACCGAAGCGGTAGCGGAATACATTCGCGAATCGGCCTATACATGGGCCAACCGACTGGTGGCTCTGCGTTGCATGGAAGCTCGTGAGCTTCTGGACGATGAAGTGATTGTCGGGCGTGAAGCCTACGGCGGTCGCTCGCTGGTACACCATCGTTTAGCTCAGTCTTCTCCAGAGCTATGCACAGGTGAAGATGATGGACGTTTTGCGATGCTCGCTCAAGTATTCGCTGAACGAGCGAAGACGCTACCGATGCTTTTTGATCCCGACTCACCGTCCATTGCTCTGCGCCCGTCGCCAGCAGCATTGAAGAATTGCTTAGCATGGCTCTCGGGTACACAGAAAGTCCGCTCACAAGAGCATGCCACCGTCGCCGTATTTGCTGCACAGGATGCATTGGGCTGGGCATATCAATACTGGAATACTGTAGAGAAGAACCGTGTCTTCGAGACTGTTCGCACCAAGAAGGGAGCGAAAATCGAGGGAGCCGACATCATACCGGCAACCCAGCTCTACACCGAAGACTACATGGTCAAGTTCTTGGTGCAGAACTCACTTGGGGCAAGATGGATGGGCATGCACCCAGAGTCAAAGCTGTTCGAAGATTGGGAATACTACGTTCGCGACGCTGATAGAGCACCGGCAAAGAATAAGCCTCTTCAACAAATCACGCTTCTAGATCCTGCATGCGGAAGTGGGCATTTCTTAATCGATGCCTTCGACATGTTTTACTCGATGTACGAAGAGGAAGGCTCCTTAAGGGATCCGGAGGTGATCTGTAAGTCTATACTTGAGAACAACCTGTTCGGTATCGACATCGATGAACGAGCAATTCAGATAGCGGAAGCTTCACTTTGGATGAAGGCCGAAGAGAAATCTTTCGGTTTTTCTGGTGCCAACACAAATCTTGTTGCTGCCACAAGCAGCCACTTGAAAGGTGAGTCGTGGGAACGGTTCTTGACAACCTTCGAAAAAGAACCGCATATCCCACGTGTACTTCAAGAGTTCGCAAGGTCGATTAAACACATCGATGAGCTTGGAAGTTTAGCAATCCCCTACGAGGCACTAGAGCAGATCATTAAAGCGGAACATGAGATCTGGGAAAAACAAGAGCGTGAACGACTCGAGGGTGGCAACCTTCTTTTTCAAGAGTTACGCGATGAATTGCTTGCAACACAACTACCATTTCATGATATCAGCGACAAAGAGTTCTTTGAACGCACCATGCGTCATGCGCTGTTTGCGATTGATGGCTTCACCAAGTACGCAAGAGATAGCGGTGAGTTCAATGACCAATTGATGGGAGCTGAGGCAAAGACGGGATTTCGTTTGCTCGACCTATTGAGCCGCAAGTACGACGTGGTTGTAGCTAACCCTCCATACATGGGTGCCGCAAACATGGGGGCGAATCTCGAACTGCACGTTACTACTTGGTTTCCAAATTCCAATTCAGATTTATATTCCGCATTTATTGAACGTTGCCTAAAGCTCTGTCTTACGCCCGGCACTACCGCGATGGTGACGCTGAATTCGTGGATGTTTCTAGGCTCATACCACAAGTTGCGTGTTGATCTAGTTCAGGAATCGCGTGTCCCACTTCTCGTTCAGTTGGGTAGACATGCCTTTTCAGAGGCGGACCCACCTGGAAATGCAGTGCTCTTCGTAATTCACAATTCACCGCCTTCGGGTAAATCGGATGCGACTCGCTCGATGAGAATCGAAGAATCTCTTCTGGCTTCAGAGCAGGCCAATATCGTGCGGAAATTCTGTCGTCAAATGTCCCCAACTATGGACCATGGTAATGCACCTGAAGTCTACAGTAAGCTTCAGAAAGAGTTCTTGCATCTACCAAATTGCGTACTTGCGTTCTGGATACCAGATTCCATATCGCGTTTGTTCGAAAACGACAACGTAGGTTCCTTCCTCGAGGTAATTAACAGAACGAAAACCGGTGAGAACGATCGTTTCGTAAGGTTCCACTGGGAGGTAAACGGTCCAGTGGGCCCCGGAAAGAACTGGTTGTTGTATCAGAAGGGAGGGGATTATTGCACATACTTTGGCAGCAACCTAAATGTTATTCGGTGGGACAAGTCAATCACAAGGTACTTTCGCGCGAATGCTTCATGCCGAATAACGGACGATCGTTTCCAGTGTCTTGAGGTGCTTACATACAACAGTATGGGACGGCAGTTTTGCGGACGCATTACGCCACCACTATGCACCTACGATGTTGGCGGT
>QWPJ01000142.1 GCA_003671195.1 Planctomycetota bacterium | reverse complement strand
TGCACAGTGGGTCCGCCGTGGTTTCGGTGCTGCCCAAGTTCAACGGGAATCGGCGAAGTTTATTAGGAGCTTGATCCAAGATTTGGCAAGCCTAGGTATTCTCGGACCACAGGGCGGCTAAGTAAACGGGGGTTGACGTGAGGACGGCAGGCCAGCAGGTGGGCTTGGGCTTGCTCTGGGCTCATTCCCTTGTGTTTGACCAGCCAGCAGATCACGATGGTCGCAGAGCGAGCGCGGCCGGCTTTGCAGTGGACATAAACACGTTGGGACTTTGAGGTTTTTTGGTGGAGGAACTCGACACCACGACGGACCGAGTCGAGAGAGGGTGGATTGAAATCGACGGTTGGAAGCCAGAGTTGTTCGATTTGATATTTTTGGTACGCGGTGGTGGGTCCTGCATACTCTTGGCACATATTGATCACGCCGCGAACATCAAGGCTGGCCAGTTTTGGAACGTCCCTTTTCAGTGGGAGTGCGCCGAGTATGACAAAGGGATCTACCTCGTCCCACCAATCTCGCCGATGCAGGACTCTGCCCAGGAGGTAGTTCCAAGCAAAAGTGGGTGCGAACAGTGCGCGGGCGAGGAAGGGCCGCATGGGGGGGGTTAGAGAGCCTCGTTAATAAGCGGGTCGGTATCTCCGCTTCGATCGCCATCGATGGTGGTCATTATGTGGGTCGACAGATCGATGACGGTCCCATAATTGCGAATGGGCGAGGGCATTTCCTCGATGATTTTAGGTGCACAGGGAGGGATAGCCGATACCCGCATGGTCGTTTCTGGTTTGGCCAAGGTCCATTGGGAGGCAACGACGGTGATGTTGTCGGTGCCTCCACCTTTTTTGGCCAATTCGATCAGCACTTCGCAGATCGATTGCATGGTGCCCCCTTGGGCTAAAACGCGTTCGATGGTTTCATCGTCGACGTGTTTGTTGAGCCCATCGCTGCACATCATGACGATATCGTCCGGTTCGAGCGGGTAGCTTGTCAGATCACCTTGGACTCCTTCGGCGCCGGCACCTAGCGCGTTGACCAGGACGTTGGCCCAGGGGGAGCGTTCGTTGTTGTTGGGATTGAGTTTGCCATTTCGCATCATTTCGTTGGCGACGGTATGATCTCGAGTCAGGAGGGATAATCGACCTTTGCTGAAGACATAGCAGCGGGTATCACCGGCGTGGACGACCACAATACGGGGCCATACGACGTAGGCCATGGTGAAGGTCGTGCCCATACCGCTTAGGCTTTCGGAGGCTTCCGAGCGGCGTCGGATCTCGCGGTGTGCTTCGCTGAGCATTTCGCGAAGATCGTCCAAGAGATGGTCTTGTTGACCGTCTGCAAGAAGGCTGTTCCACTGCAAGCGATTGAGGATCGCGGTCATGAAGTAGCGGATTGCAAGCCCGCTGGCTTCGGCCCCGGCGCGGTGGCCTCCCATTCCATCGGCGACCATGAGGATCTGTCCGATGGGATCTCCCGTGAGCGTTGTTTCTGGGGCGATGCCCAAGGAGGCCGAGTGGAGCTTTACGCTGCGGGAGAGTTCACCGACGAAGAATTGGTCTTGGTTTTCGGCTCGAACCAATCCAGGGTCGGTCAATCCGCCGGTATCTACTTTGATGGAGGTCATTTTTCTAATTCTGTTTTGGGCCCAACGACTGCGAAGCGTTCGAGTCTTCGTTGTCTAAAGGGTGTTGTCTAAAGGCTACAGATCCCCAACTTCAGTAGGTATCAGTAGGTATCGGAACAGGCCCTTCGAGGTTTGCGGTGGACTCGACCATCGCGATTCGTTACCTTTCGAAATTTTCGTTCGGTTTTGAAATTCTTCCTGGACGAAATTCTTCCTGGGCGAAACGCCTTATAATGGTACCGGATTCTGCCTTTGAGTGTCGAGAAAAGCTTGAGTTATGCAAGAAAACCTACCTGAATACCCCATCCGAGTCTATAACACTTTGACGAAGGTCAAGGAGCCGTTTCGGACGATTGAGCCCGGAAAAGTGGGAATGTATTTGTGCGGCCCGACCGTCTATGCCGAGGCCCACATCGGACACATGGTTGGACCTGTGATCTTCGATACCGTCAAACGCTATTTGACCCATTGCGGCTATGAGGTGACTTGGGTCGTCAACATCACTGATGTGGATGATAAGTTGATCGTAAGGTCCCGCGAAAAGGGGATCTCGATGTTTCAGTTGGCTACGCAGATGACGGCCGATTACGTGTCGAATCTGCAAGCCTTGGGGGTCGACCAGATCGACCGAATGCCTCGCGCGACAGACAGCATCGACGAGATCATCACCTTTGTCGAAGAGCTCATCGCCAAGGGGTTCGCTTATGCGACCGATGGGGATGTCTTTTTCGACGTGACGAAGGATCCGCAGTACGGTTGTTTGAGCAATCGTTCGGCCGACGAGCAGCAAGGCGAAGGTGGGGGTGCGGCCAGTCGCAAACGCTCTTCGGGCGACTTTGCCCTGTGGAAGTCGGCCAAGCCTGGCGAACCGAGTTGGCCGAGCCCTTGGGGCCAAGGGCGTCCGGGTTGGCACATTGAGTGCTCGGCGATGAGTCGGGGGATCCTCGGCCAGACCTTCGATATCCATGGCGGTGGCCTAGATCTTGTTTTTCCACACCATGAAAACGAACTAGCCCAAAGCCGCTGCTGCCATGACAAGCCCATGGTGACTTATTGGATGCACAACGGCTTGATGCGAGCTTCCAATGAGGGGGGAAAGGTCGGAGGAAAATCCGATCGAACTTCGGGCGATTCCTCGAAGGATGCCGTCTCGGAGGTTGCTGCCTCGGAGGCTCCCGATGCGGGTGTCTCGGGAAAGATTTCTCGGAGCAAGGGAGCTGGCGGTCTTGCTGGTCTGATCTCGAAGCACACCGGAGAACGGATTCGATTTTTTTTGCTCCGCACGCATTACCGTTCGACGAGTGTCTTTGGCGACGAGCCTTTGGCTGAGGCAGGTGCGGCTCTGGAGACTTTTTATCGACTCTTCGAAAGGGCCGGAAAGATTCTCGGTTGCTCGGTCTACGAGATCCCGCATGCGATGCGAAGGAGTGCGTTCGAGGTTCCTGCGAACCCCCCTGCCCTGCTTGCCGAGTTGATCCAGTTGCGGGGTTCTTTTTTGGCCAAGATGGACGACGACTTCAATACCGGTGGAGCTACGGCCGATCTGTTCGAGATGGCTAGGGCCTTGAATCGGTTCATCGACCAATCTCAACTCGACGAGTCGCCAAGCGAAGCGAATCGCGAAGCCTTACGCAGCGGACTTTCGATCCTGCGAGAGATGGCCTCGCTCCTAGGGATCTTCCGCAAACCGGTCTCTCAGTCCTCCGATTCATCGGAATCGGCTCGGCTGGTTCAAGGGCTCATGGAACTTGTGATCCACTTGCGGGCCGAAGCAAGAACCAAGCGAGACTTTGCAACCTCGGATGCGATCCGCGATGGTCTAAAGTCCATCGGAGTTTCGATTCAAGACGGCAAGCAAGGGACGACCTGGGAAGCTAAAACGACTTGATGCTTTTATGCCTCAAGGGAGTTTGGAGCCAACCCTCGCACACTTCCGAGCAGATGCCGGTACTTGGTACTCAGGTGATTGAGCCAGAGTCCAAAATAAACGTTCAGGATGAACGAGAGCACCAAGAAGAATGGTACCAGTGACCCGCGCGGCGAGGTGTTTGCGAGCGCCTGTTCGCGGTCGGTATTGAAGTTTGGCAAGGTGTGCGATGTGAGTGTCGGTGGCCCCGTAGTCGATGGCAGCGGCCGCGAAGCGACCTGTGGAATTGGCAGCACCGGATTGGTGATGCCTTGGCCTCCATAGGTGTTTTGTGCATACTGAGTTGCCGGATAGCCTTGGTTTCCATAAGCACCTTGGCTGTACCCATTTTGGGGCTGTTGTGGATAGCCCGCATAGCTGTCGTTGGGCAAGACATAACCACCGTTCGGGGGATTTGGATTGGTGGCCAAGTGCGGTACCGAACTGTTGTACGTGACGTTTCCTTGGCTTGTGGTGGTCGTATTGGCAAGCCCGCTTTTGCCAAACGGGTTGAGTGTCGATGGTACGGAGCGCGGCATCGGTGCAAAGCCATCTGTGGCGTAGTTATTGCTCGCCGGAGGTTGCGTTGCATAGCTCGACGGGGGCTGAGCGGCATAGCTAGTCGAGGGTTGCGCGGCATAGCTTGACGGGGGCTGCGCGGGAACGTTCGATGGGGGCAAGACCGGGCCGGGAGTCGACGGGAGTGTCAATCCGGGGACCACGGGCAGTTGGGTTCCCGACGTCGCGATGATCTCTGGCGAGGAGCGCTCGGCCGATTTCGGAAAATCGATGTTCACAGGAGACCGCATGTCCAGATTCGAGATCAAGGGCCCGCTGGCCGAACCGCTTGGGGTCGTGCTGGCGTTCAGGGGTGGTAGGCGATCGAGTTCGGACTCCGGGGGGCTTTGTTCGACGGGCCCATTTCCGACCCTGATGATGACTTTGTGGATGCGTCCTCGGAGAGCCGGTGGGATAAGGCTTTCGAGCTCCATGGAGCTGCCCCCTGCGGCGAATTGAGCGATCGAGGAGGGGGCAAGTTGGATCACTAGGTACATCGAGCGATCTGCGGAATCGGTTCCCCAGCCGATTTTGCACTCCGGTGCAGTGCCAAGGGGTAGCTGGGGTTCCATATTGCTTGAAACCATCAGCGGTTTTGGAAGTGATTCGTTTTTGGGAGCTGGGAGAAGCTCATCGGGCTGAAGGAAACTCAGCAATAGGATCATCCATAATCCGCTCATGACCGTCACCTTGGACCATCGTCCGGCCAGTAATTAAACAAGGGGGAGCCGTCCGATGGCTCACCGTTTGGGAGATGATAGAGAATTCAGGAGGCTGGAGTAAAGACGGAACACCGGGAAGTTTAGGAAAAGGGGGGGTGGGAAGGCATAAAAAAACCGGGCTTGGATGACCAAGCCCGGTTTAAGATTTTAGAGGACAGGATCGCGGATCCGACTACTCGATGCTAGCAGCATCCCAAAGGTCGCCAGCGTCCCTGGTTCCCATGGCACCCCAAGCGCCGTAGGGGCTTGGGAGGTTGGAACGCAGACCGTCTTGGCCCAATGGTGGATCTCGACCGGCGTCGCCGGCGTCGACCGAGTTGGGGATGAAGCGAACGTTGTTGTCGCCGAAGCAGACGTGAGCACCGGCACCGTGGTAGCTACTTGCCGAGAAGATACCCCAGTCCCAGTCGCCACCACCTGCGTTGCACGAAGCGCGGTTTGGAGGGAGGATCGTGGTAAAGCCGCTGAAGGATGGGTGACCATCGCCCCAACGCATCCCGCGCCAGTGACCGCCAGGGGTTCCGCCGATGTAGCGATCGCCTTGGGCAAGGTTTCGGCAGGCCAGAACGCCGGTGCCCGTGTTCATGCCGCCGACGTTAACCATCATGCCGCCCTGGATGCGGAACTTACCAGCACCCCATCCGAGGTTTTGGCTAGGGGTAGTACCGACTTCCCCGAGGATAGCTGTGTAAGCTAGACCGTCGGTTGCTTCGGCCATTCTGCGTTGGTATCGACCTTGGAACATTCCGCGGTTGGCGGCAGGGTGGCTAGCGATATGGTTGTTTTCGGTGGTGTCCCCATAGCACATGGTGTAGTTGGTACGAGCCTGGCCATCATCACCCCAGTTTGCATCGGGGTTCATCTTGCCTGGGTCCGAGGGGCAACGCAATCCAGGAACTTGAGTTCTCCAAGGAAGGTAGTTTCCGTTAGGACCCATATCCCAAGGGTATAGCCAGCCGGTGATCTGGGTTCCGTTCGTCGGGTGACGGTACGGGAGGGTGAACAACTGGGTGTAAAGTTGTTGCTGTTCCATGTAAGGAAGAGCCATCAACGTTCCGGACCATCGGTTGACCCCAACGCGACCTACGCCGACGTTTTGGTCCTGACCGGTACCGCCGGGAGCTGGTCCGCCGTGTCCTGGTGGGAACTTCTTGTAGGCCGACTCATAGTTCAAAAACGCCAGACCGACCTGACGAATGTTGTTGCCGCAAGACATGCGTCGTGCAGCTTCGCGAGCGGCTTGAACCGCTGGTAGCAACAGGCCCACGAGAACGCCGATGATCGCAATGACCACCAGGAGTTCCACGAGCGTGAAGCCATGGACATTCCTACGCTTCATGAATAAAACCCTTCGGAAAAAAGGAGAACAAAAAACTCCGCCACAAAATGTGGCTACCATCCCATATTTCTAACTCGAACCTTACTACCGGACAAGACTTAGCTTGGTTAACCGATCGATTTTCGTGAAGATTTTCAGGTTTTCTGGGGTTTAACCAGCTTTGCTAGACTTTTAAGGGCGAGGAAAACCGCTTTAGTGCGGTTTTTCGTCGGCCCTTGCAAGACTCCTTCGGTACGACCCCGGGTAGATCTTCTCGGGTAGATCTTTCGGAAGCGGATCGTCCTGGAGTCCAGTTTTTAGATCCGGGGGCTAGTTTTCCGGTTCTAGGATGTCTTTTTCGTTCCCGAGTTCCGTCGTCGCAGGTCGAATTGGGCGAAACGAGTCCCCTGCCCCGTGGCAATCCTCGAAGCGGATCGAAAGGCTTCAGATCGAGGATGAACCGAAGGAGATCATACCAGGTGGGGGCCTGTTCTATCGATCCCGGGGGTTGGGGTTATGGTGTTGCGAACTTTTTTTGCGACGATTTGGGCGATGGCGATTTCTGGGATCCTGCTGGCATCCTGTCAGGTTGCTCGTGCTCGTGCTCGTGCTCGTGCTCGTGCTCGAACCGAGACAATCATGTTCGATCGAAACGGGGTTCAAGCCGCCGTAGGCCGTAGGGGGGAGTTACTCGCTCTGCATTTGAGTTGAAATACTCAAAGTTAAGGTGGGAGCAGCAAGTTCTACGAGAGTTCGGCTTGTTGATGTTTTCATAAAGCTCCTCTCAGGTGGTTTCTTTGTCGCGGGGATCGGTTTACACTGGTTGACGTTTTCGATGTCGGTTCGTATCGTTGCGCGACCTGATGGGGTGCTGTCGCGACCCATCGGTTTGGCAG
>QWPJ01000099.1 GCA_003671195.1 Planctomycetota bacterium | reverse complement strand
TTCGTTTTTGGCTTGCGCCAGAGTCAACTCCTCGGCTTAGCGGATCGCAAAAGATCTGTCATGGAGTAAGAATATCGTGCTCGTGCTCAGTGAAACGGTGCTCGTGCTCGTAATCGAAGGGGTCTAGTACAGCGATCAGTCCCATGGGTCCGCAAGTTCCCGCGAACCGCCTCGATCAACGATCGGCATCGCTGCAGTTCGAACAGCCATCGAGTACGAGTACCGTTTCACTGAGTACCGTCCGCCGCAGCGGACTGAGTACGAGTACGACGAAATCCGATGCAAGGCGCGATCTAGAGAACTAGCCGGGGCAAATCAGGGCTCAATGGCGATCAAGACCCCCTAATGGACGATGATTTGTCTGTTTTCCACAAAACGCTTGTCGCTTGGGCCCCCTTGCCTTGGGTTTTGACGTAGACTGTGTTTGCCGTTAGCCCGTAACTTCGGATTGCCCGTAACCTCGGGCCATCGGCCCCCCCCCCTACCCTTCCCCACCCATTGCTTGCTGCAAATCGCCATGCGATCGATCCGCTTGCTCCATGTCGTTCTGACGCACTTTTTTCTCTGCGTTGGCCTTCTCTGTGTTGGCTTTCTTTGCGCCAGCTTTCCTTGCGTTAGCTTGGGATGCCCCCGGGGCGATGCGTTCGCGTCGGAACCCGACGCGGCCCCAAGGCCGGTGAGTATGGTCAACGAAGTTCTCCCAATTTTGACCAAAGCGGGTTGCAACGCAGGGACTTGCCATGCCAAGGCGAGCAATGGTCAAAACGGATTCCAGCTTTCTTTGTTGGGTTTTGAACCCTTCGAAGACTACCAGCATTTGGTCCTTGAGGGCCGTGGCCGGAGGCTTTCCAACACGGCACCCGAACAGAGTCTGCTGTTGCTCAAGGCGACCGGCCAAGTGCCGCACGGAGGTGGTGTTCGATTGGACTCGAATTCCGATCAGTATCGGGTGATCATCGAATGGATTCGCCAAGGGGCTCTGTACGATGGTCAAAGCGCGACGAAACTCCGCTCGATCGAGATCCAACCCGCCGAAGCAATCCTCGCGCCGGGTGCTGAGCAGCGATTGAAAGCGATCGCCAATTATGACGATGGATCGCAAAAAGATGTAACGGAACTTGCACTCTTCGAGTCGAACGAATCGTCGATGGCGACGGTCGACGAAGCGGGTAAGGTGAGTGTTCAGGATATCCCGGGCTCGGTATCGATCATGGTCCGATATCAAGGCATGGTTGGAGTGTTCCGAGCATCGATCCCTCAAGCTTTCGTGGTGGAGCGATTTCCTGAGGCGAAAAACTTTGTCGACGAGTTGGTCTTTGGCAATCTGAAAAAACTTGGCATCCCGACTTCGGAATTGACCGATGATGCGACGTTCCTCCGGCGTGTTTCGTTGGATGTTGCCGGTCGTCTACCGACCGAGCAGGAGCTAGCGAGTTTCCTCGCGAACCCTTCGGCTGGCAAACGCGACGATGCGATCGAGCAGTTGCTCGCAAGCGGAGAGTATGCGGATTTCTTCGCCAACAAATGGACGGCAATGCTCAAAAATCGCCGAGATGATGCGAGCGATATCACGTCGAATTTCGCGTTTTATTCCTGGGTCCGCGACAGCCTTCTAGCGAATAAGCCTTACGACCAGATGGTTCGAGAACTCTTGGCTGCAACCGGAACGGTTCTCTCGAATCCTCCAGTGGCTTGGTACAAACGGGTCAAGGATCCGAAGAACCAACTCGAAGATGTCGCTCAATTATTCCTGGGTGTGCGTATGCAATGCGCTCAGTGCCACCATCATCCGTTCGAGCGTTGGAGTCAGGATGACTATTACAGCCTAGCAGCATTCTTTAGCCAAGTTGGTCGAAAACCGACATCGACCCGAGGCGAAGACATGATCTTCCACAAGCGGGGGCTGGCAGGAGTTGCGAATGCCAAGACGGGTCAAATGCGGCGGCCCGCCCCGCTCGGGGAGTCGGTCCAGGAGATTCCGCCCGACCAAGACCCTCGCCTAAAACTCGCCGACTGGATGGCCGACTCGAAGAATCCATTCTTTGCGAAAGCGGTCGTGAATCGTTATTGGAAGCACTTTTTTCGCCGAGGCTTGATCGAGCCTGAGGACGACATTCGCGATTCGAACCCCGCTTCCAATCCGGAACTCCTAGCTGCACTTGAAGCTCGCTTCATCGCCTCAGGGTTCGACCTGAAGGATCTTGTTCGCACTTTAGTTCGCTCGACAGCTTATCAGCTCTCTTCGGTCCCTAACCCGCAGAACATCACCGACCTGCAGAACTTCTCTCGCTATTACCCTCGCCGTCTTTCGGCCGAGGTCTTGCTCGACGCGGTCGATGACTTTGCGATGACTCGTACCGATTTTCCGAACCTCCCACCAGGAACCCGCGCGATCGCCTTGCCCGACAACAGCTACAACAATGCTTCGCCGTTCCTCAAGGTTTTCGGACGTCCCGAGAACGAAAGTGTCTGCGAGTGCGAACGGATTCAAACCTCAAGCCTTGCACAGAGCTTGCACCTGATGAACGCTAACGACGTCAAGAGCAAGCTCGCAAGCGGAACAGGCCGCGCCGAATCGCTTGCCAAATCCGATAAGACCCCCGAACAACGGGTCGAAGAGATCTATGCGTCGGCTTTCTCCCGAAAACCGACTCCAGAAGAGCTAGCCACCGCCGTGGGCTATCTTGCCGAAGTCCGAGTCGATGCCAGTGGTAATCCAATCGATCCAGGAAAATCGATGCGCGAGAACCTTCAAGATCTGCTCTGGGCGATCATCAACTCGAAAGAGTTTTTGTTCAATCACTGAAAAGGAATCCTGAGATGACCTCGATCGACGTCCAAGTTGCGAAGAAAATTCAATGGCTGATCCTCGCTTGCTCGGTAGCCCTGGGTAACGCGGCGGTCTCCAGAGCGCAATCGGTTTGCTTACCCTTGCCCAGACTCCTGTCGATCAGTCCGATGGGCGGCCAAGTCGGTACTTCGTTCGACGTGACTATTGCGGCGGAAAACATGGAGGAGCCCGGCCCATTGCTTTTCGAAAACCCAGCCATCCAAGCCACTGCAAAGCTCGACGCCCAGGGCAAGCCCATCGCAAACCAATACACCCTGGCAATCGCTCATGATTGTCCAGCGGGGCTCTACGAGGCCCGAGTGCTCGGTCGACTCGGTATCTCCTCGGCACGCATTTTCTCCGTTGGAAAACTCGCCGAAGTGGTCCAGGCGCCAGGCAATACCACCTTGGCCAACGCGATCGAACTGAAGGTCCCCTCGGTGTGCAATGCAGTCGTCAGCACCCGAGCCATCGATTTTTATTCATTCGAAGCCGTTCAAGGCAAACGCTACATCATCCAGTGTTCGGCAAGGGGCATCGACTCGAAACTCGATCCGGTAGTCATCGTCGGCGATTCCCGAGGAACCGATCTGGTCGCTCAAAGGACCGGCGATACACTCGATTTTGTTGCCAAAACCGATGGGAAACACACCATCAAAATCCATGAATTGACCTTCAAAGGAGGACCCGGCTACTTCTACCGCTTGAGCATCGAGGAGCTTCCGATCGATGCTCCCATGCCCATTTATCCCAGCACCCGCTCGGTCAGCGCCTTTTCCTGGCCACCCACTGGACTTGCTATTGAACCCTCGATAGCCGAGCAAGAAGAGGTTCTGACGCAATCGATCTCCCTACCTGCCGATATCTCCGGTCGGTTTTACCCCGCCGCAGACGTCGATAGCTATGAATTTGATGCCCAAGCTGGACAGACTTGGTGGATCGAGGTTGCTTCGGAACGTCTAGGACGCCCCACCGATCCATCGTTGATCGTTCAAATGCAAAACCCGGATCGGTCCGGTTGGCTCGATGTGATCGAACTCAACGACATCTCAAGTCCCATGAAACCATCGAGCAACGGGTATGCTTACGATGGACCACCCTTCGATGGTGGATCGACCGATATTCTCGGCAAATTGGAGATCAAAGAGACCGGTCATTATCGGTTGGTTCTCTCCGACCTTTTCGGAGGTACCAGGAAGGATCCTCGGAATGTCTACAGGCTCGTTGTTCGTCCCGCGCAACCTGACTTCTGCGTCGTCGCCTGGGGGCTGCACATGGAGCTGCGAAACGGTGACCGCAACGCACTTTCCAAGCCGCTCGCACTTCGGGCCGGAAGCACGGTCGCGTTAGAAGTCGTCACCGTCCGACGCGATGGATTCGACGGCGAGATCGCTCTGTCGGTCGAGGGACTTCCAACGGGAGTTGCAGCCCAAGGGTTACGGATTCCCGCAGGCAAAATGCGAGGTGTTCTGCTGCTGACGGCTGCTCAGGATGCCCCCCAAGGAATTTCTAGTGCGGTCATTACCGCGACGGCAAAGATCGGTGAACAGACAATCTCGCACCCGATGCAGATGGCACAAATGGTTTGGCCGATCCCCGATGCATGGAGCGAAATCCCAAGCCCAAGACTCGTCTCAGGGATCCCCGTTTCGGTCACTACCTCGGAGCTCGCTCCGATCACGATCGCGCCGAGCGAACCCCGTGTGTATGAAGCGAAGTTGGGCGAGACGCTCAAAATTCCGATGATTCATTCGCTCCGAAGCGAATTTTCCGGAGCGGTCCTGCAGCTCAAAACCATGGGACCTGGGTTCGATGGGAACCCGCAATTCGATGTGTCGCTTACTGCATCGAGCTCCGAAGCCATCATCAATCTCGCATCCGTCAAACCCCCTCCAGGCGAATACACCGTTGCCTTTTATGGATCGGCCGTCGCCAAATACCGATACAATCCATTAGCGATCTCGGTGACAGAGAACGAACTGAAGAAAGCACAAGAAGAACAACAACGAGCGGCCGAAGTCTTGACGCAGAAAACCCAGGCCCTCGCGTCGATCGCCGCCGAGCAAAAATCCGCCGCTGAAGCCGAATTGGCCGAAGCAACCAAGAAAAAACAAGAAGTTGACGCCCAAGTAACCGCCGTCCAAGAGAAGCTCAAACGGATCACCGAACAAGCTACCCCGCGAGACACCGCAGAGATTATCATCAGCGAGCCAGTCAACGTGCGGGTCTTGGCCCCTTAAGCGTCCCTCCATGCAAGGTGAAGCAACCATGAAACATGACGACCGATTTTCTGTCCTCGGCTCGAATCGCCGAAATTTCCTCACGATGGGTCTCGGGGGGTTCGCTACCCTGAGTCTGCCGGGGCTCCTGCGACTCCAATCAGCGATCGCTTCGGATACAACTGGAAAACCCCGCGAACGCAAGTCGATCATCATGGTCTGGAAGCCAGGTGGGTGCTCCCATATCGATACTTACGATCCGAAGCCGGATGCGACCACCGAGTACCGTGGCCCCTTTAGCACCATCGCTACCAAGGTTCCCGGCCTGCAATTCACCGAATTGCTTCCACGGCAAGCTGCAATCGCAGACAAATTCACCGTCTTGCGCTCCATGCGACAGACCGCTCCGGGACACCCCGCAGGTTCGATGCAGATGCTCTCGGGAGATCCTGAAACGCGGGATAAACCCAAGCCGAAGTATCCCGATTGGATGACCGTGACGAACTACCTGCGTTCTCGCGATGAGCCTCAACGCGAGAATCCCCTGCCACGCTACGTCGGGATCAACCCTCCGTTGGAATACAATGGACCGGCCTACCTTGGCGATATGTACTCCCCCTTTACCGTCTCGGGAGATCCGAGCAACCCAAACTTCTCGGTCCCCAACATCGGGCTCTCCGATACCAACGAGGTCCAACGACTTGGCCGTCGAAGCGGCCTGAGGCAAAAACTCGATACCCTCACCAGAGCCTTTGACCGCGCCGGTGAACTCGGCGCGCTCGATCAATTCGAATCCCAGGCGATCTCGTTGCTCACGAGCCCGAAAACGAAGGAAGCCTTCGATTTGACCAAGGAAGACGACCGCACACGCGACCGATATGGTCGAAACGCTTGGGGCCAGCAACTCCTCATGGCAAGACGTTTGGTCGAAGCTGGGGTCGAAATCCTTACCACCAGCCTCAGTGGACCTTTGTGCGGACGGGTGGGGAACTGGGACGATCATGCGGTCAACCATCACGTCTTCGACGCTCTGCGATTCCGATCCGAGATCTACGACCAAGCCGTCACGGCTTTGATCGAAGACATCTACGAGCGAGGACTCGACCAACGCGTCTTGGTCGTCGTGACCGGCGAATTCGGCAGAACTCCGAAAATCGAATACTCACCGAGCACCGGCGCCGGCAACGCCAGCGCAGCGGCCGGAACCATCCAGCCCGGTCGCGACCACTGGCCAAGAGCCTTCTCGAATATCTGGGCCGGCGGTGGTATCCGAACCGGACAAGTCATCGGTGCGACCGACAAGCGTGGGGAAGACCCCATCGAAAGAACCTGTTCTGCCGGTGACTTCCTTGCCACGATCTACCATCACCTGGGGATCGAAGCGCATACCACGTTCATCAAGGACTTCAACGGAAGACCCACCCCAATCGTCGATCAAGGCCGACCGATCAAGGAACTCATTAGCTAAAACGTTGAAGGTCCATCCAAACTTCCAGCTAGACCCCAATTGCTAGCCTATTGAGCTAGCCTATTGAGCTAGCCTACTGAGCTAGCCTATTTGTGCGGTAAAGCACGTCGAATCCGTTGGGAGTCTCGACAAGCCGATACCCCAACGAGAGAGCCTCTCGGCGAACCTCGAGCGTCTGCTCTCGGGTCTGTTGGAACTCCTCGATCGGATCCAAGACGATCAAGTCGTATCGGAGCAACGGCGACTCCAACGCGGGCGCGAGTTTTCGATAGCCCTCTCGCCGCTCATGAAACTGGCCCACGGTTTCCAAGTCTTGGGCCCCCAAGAAGTGAGCGGCCAATCGTCCGGTTGACAGGACTCGGCAATCGGTAAATGGGATCGTATCATCGAATCCATTCCTGCGAATGTTCACGATCTGTTCATGAAAGACCCGATTGTCGACCGTTCCAATCCCCCGTGTCGATTGCGCTTGCGGTCCGTACGATCGCGATTTGACATCCGTGAGAGTATCGCAACT
>QWPJ01000071.1 GCA_003671195.1 Planctomycetota bacterium | reverse complement strand
GATCGCCCAAGCCCTCGAACTCTCGGGCATTCAAACGACCCCACACCAATTCTCCTCGGAACTTCGGTGGCGAAAAGCCCCCGATCCGAGCCTCTCGGCCCGTACCGAACTGTACGTCCGCAACACCTCCGAGCAAACGATCGCCATCGAGGGCCCCTTGCAATTCGATTCGGCTACCCCGAGCCAACTCGTCTCTGCAAACGCCTGGGCCTGGCGCGACCCATCCTGGGAAAATGGATTCGAACTCCCTGCCGGCGCGCTGAGGGTCTTGCGATTCAACGGCCAAACCTCCGAATGGGGGACCGGATCGAACCACTCGCTCGACTACAAAACCATCGCGGCAGACCAAACGACCAAAAACGCTCAGATCCTTTTCGATATCCAAGCCCCTAAGACATGGATCGAGTCGATCGGGTTTCTTAGCACCGACGAATCGCTCCGCCCAACAAGCGTCCTGGTAACCCTTCGAAATGACCTGGAGAAAAACCTCGAACTCAAATCCTGCCGCCTGTGGTTTCCAAAAGACAACGAATCCTACCCGACGCTCTTTCCGTTCCTCGAGAAAAACGATGTCCAAACGTGGAACGCCGATCGAAACATCCCAGCCAATGAACTCATCGGATTGACCATCGACACCCCACCCCTAGCGATGACCTACATGGCCCTGGAAATCGTTCTTGCCAGCGCCTCTGAGTCCAAACCGATTCGGCTTTGGGCCAGCATGAAGGTTCGCTCAAACACGTTTGATATCAGCGGAGGATGGACGGCAAACCAAGTCAAAAACCGCATGAGCATGACCAACGAAGAGTACCTCAAGACCTTGGCACTGCTTCACGTCAACACCGGACAGATCGAGGAAGTGGCAGGTTTCACCGACAACCCCGAACTCTATGCCAAGTACCCGATGAAACGTTTCAATCGCCTTGGAGATCGCCAACGCTACGACTCCGATGCGATGCTCCCGAGTATCCATGCCGTCGAATTTTTAGGCGAACCACAGTACGGCGGAGGAAGACCAGTCCCGGCACAAGAAGTCTTCGATAAACTCGCCCCTTATGCGTCCTGGCGGCTCCCGACAAGCGTCACACTCAGCGAAGAACGGACCTGGAGATACTACGCCGGTCTGTCCGATTACCCGCACTACGATGCCTACCGCGTCATCGCACCTGCAGCCGATGCCTGGACCAAATACGACCGTTGGAACGGCGAGTCGATCCGATGGGGCGCTCCCTTGGAAACCATCGGATCCATGACCCGAAGCCTCCGTGAACAAAGCCGACCGGTCAGCATCGCCTACTGGTCCCAAGGTGCCCACGACGGATGGGGCGGGATCCTGAGCCCACGCCGTGGGTCTCCTACCCCCCAAGAACTCCGCGCCCAAGCTTGGCAGGGCCTGGGCAACGGGATCATGTCCCTCTATTGGTTCAACCTAAGCATGAAGTCCCTCGCGAAATTCCCCGATCTGCTCGATCCGATCCGCCGAGTAGGTCGCGAAATCGATTTGCTCCGACCGATCCTCCAATCGGGTACCGCCTACCGCTACGAAAGAATCCTCCAAGATGGCAAACCCTCTTGGGACCTCTCGTCGATCGCCTCCGAAGACTCCACACTGCTTGTCGCCAACGATCTTGAATATTCGATCGACCCTAAAACTCGAACCTTTCAATTCGCAACCCGACCCGCAAACTTCCGGTTCAAACTGCCGACCTGGCTCCATAACGATAACTCCAACGGCCGACTCGACTGCTTTGAAATCGACGCCGATGGACCAAAACCTATCAAGTACCGCATCGAGGATCAAAGCGTCGTAATCGATGCCCCAACCGAAGTCCGCGTCGCTGGCCTCTATGTCGTCACTCGCGACCAATCCCTCCGCCAACGCTTGGCCGAAAAAACCACCTCGCTGGACCAACGGGAAAAAGAGCTGGGTTTCGATCCCATCGGCAACCCCGAAGATCGCAAACGCCTCGAACGCTGGGTCGATTGATCCGGCTCCCTCCACGCACATTCCTCCATGCGCAACCCGCAAAGCGACTCTCGATCGGATCTCATCGGAAAAAAACTCAGATGACAGATTCGCCCAATCGACTACCATAATTCCGGGCCCGCCCACAATTCCTGGCCCACCCGCAATTCCGGGCCCACCCGCGCTATGCCAAGTCCACCCTCCCCTGAATTCCCCAAAAGATCCCTCGCTGCTGAACCCATGAATCGAATCACCGCAAAACACGACCCCGCAAAGCCCACCAAATACTCCACCCCTCGATACGCTCTTGGCACGGCCCTAGCAGCACTGTGCCTGCCAAGCCTCGACCTCTTGCCGACCCAACTCGCACACGCCCAGGACACCGCACCGGCACAGCAAACCGCACCGGCACAGCAAACCGCACCGGCTCAGCAGAGCACCGAAGCAGACTTTGTCGCCGATGTCCGGCAACTGACCTTCGAGGGCTCCCGCGCCGGCGAAGGGTACTTCAGCCGCGATGGCAAGCAAATGGTCTTCCAAAGTGAACGCGAGGCAGGCAACCCCTTCTACCAAATCTATCTGATGGACCGCGAATCGGGAGATGTCGAACGGGTTTCCCCAGGCCATGGCAAAACGACCTGCGCTTGGATCCATCCCGATGGCGATCGGGTCCTGTTTGCCTCGACCCAGTTCGATCCCGAATCGAAGGCCAAGCAGCAGGCGGAATTGGACTTCCGCGCCTCGGGACAACAACGACGCTACGCTTGGGATTACGACCCTGAGTTCGAATTGGTCGAATGGAACCGCAAATCAGGGACCTACAAAAAACTGACCGAAGCCCTCGGGTACGATGCAGAAGCCTCCTACAGCCCAGATGGTAAGCTCATCGCCTTCTCCTCGAATCGACAAGCCTACTCCAAACCCCTCAGCGAGCGTGAGCAAACCCTCTTCGGAAACGATCCTGCCGTCGCCTTGGATCTGTACGTCATGAATTCCGACGGAACGAATGTTCGCAGAGTCACCGATGTATTCGGTTACGACGGCGGACCCTTCTTCTCTCCCGATGGCAAGCGGCTCTGTTGGCGACGCTTCAGCGAAGACGGAGCGACAGCCGAAATCTACTCGGCCAACATCGATGGGTCCGACGCCAAGCAGCTCACGCGGCTCGGGGCCATGAGCTGGGCTCCGTACTTCCACCCCACGGGCGATTACATGATCTTTGCGACCAACCTCCAAGGCTTCGCAAATTTTGAACTTTACATCGTCGACGCCGCAGGGACCAAAGAGCCAGTCCGAGTCACCTCCACCGATGGCTTCGACGGACTCCCAGTTTTCACGCCCGATGGATCCGAGTTGGCCTGGACGAGCAACCGAACCGCTGAGAAAAAATCCCAGATCTTCATCGGGACTTGGAACGATGCGCAAGCCCGAAAATCGCTGGGCCTGGGAAAAACCCCAGGAACCCTCGATGCCGATGCGCTCGGACAAGTATCGAGCTTGGCCTCCGAAAATGCGAAAGCCAACGACAACGATTACAAAGCCTCCGACGTTGGACGCCATGTCGATTACCTCTGCCGACCCGAGCTCGGAGGACGACTCACGGGTACCGACGGCGAACGCCTCGCTACGGCCTATGTCGCTAGCTACATGTCCGAACTCGGACTCGCTCCGGCCGGCACAGACACCTTCTCGATGCTCTTAGAGAAAACCAAGCTTCTCGAGAAAACCAATCTCAACCAAAATACCGATTCGCCTTCGGCACCCAACCTCGACGAATTCGGCAAGTACTTCTTCCCATTCCCCTACAGCGCCGGAGTCGAACTCGCAGGGAACAACACCCTCAAGTCCGCCGAGGTCTCATGGAAGCTCGACGAAGACTGGAGACCGCTGGCGTTCTCCAAGTCCGGTGAGGTCGAGCCCACCGGCGTGGTCTTCGCCGGTTACGGCATCGTGGCTCCCGCTGACGAAAATCAAAAAGAGTACGATTCGTACGTCCATTTGGATGTCGAGAACAAGTGGGTGATGGTCCTTCGGCAAATGCCAAGCGATGTGACTCCCGAACGACGGCAGCACTTGGCCCGCTACAGCTCGCTTCGATACAAAGCCATGGTCGCACGCGATCGCGGGGCCAAAGGCCTGATCGTGGTGAGTGGACCCAAGAGCGGTGTCCGCCAGCAGTTGGTCCCTCTTCAAAACGATGGCTCACTCTCAGGCACCAGCATCGCTGCGATGAGCATCACCGATGCGCTCGCCTTGGAATGGTTCGCCAAAAGCGAAGATAAACTCGAAGACCTTCAAACCGAGTTGGACAAAGGCGAAATGATGATGGGCTTCGAACTCCCCGATGTCCAGGTCGCAAGCTCGATTCAAGTTCAGCCGATCAAACGCACCGGCTCGAACGTCCTGGGAATTCTCAGAGCCTCCGACGATCCGAACCAATCGGCCGAATCGGTGATCATCGTCGGAGCCCACATCGATCACCTCGGGGCAGGCGGCAACAGTTCAAGCCTCGCACGCGATGAGGAACGAAGCGGTATCCACCGTGGGGCCGACGACAATGCCTCGGGGGTCGCTGCCATGCTCGAAATCGCCCAGTCCCTGGCTAGCCAAAAGAAAGCCGGCAAACTTGCGCTCAAGCACGATATCCTTTTTGCCGCTTGGTCCGGCGAAGAGATGGGACTCCTCGGTTCGGCCTATTTCGCCGACCATTTCCATGAGATCTACCCGAACCTGCAAAAACCCGAGGGGAACAAGCTCTACCCGACGGTCGCCGCTTGCGTGAATCTCGACATGGTAGGTCGACTGCGAGAAAACCTGGTCCTCCAGGGGATCGGCTCATCCCCCTATTGGAAAGGTGAAATCGAAAAGCGAAATGCGGTCGTCGGATTGCCCATTACGCTCCAAGCCGATAGCTATCTGCCGACCGACGCGAGCACTTTTTTTCTCAAGGGCGTACCGATCCTGTCGGCATTTACCGGGTCGCACTCCGAGTATCACACGCCGCGCGACACGCCAGAGCTGCTCAACTACGAGGGAGCTGCCAAGATCGCTAAGCTCGTAGGGCTCATCACCCGCGCGCTTGGAACCACACCCAATGCTCCCGAGTACACCGAGCAAAAGGCCCCTGAGAACCAAGGAGCCCGAGCCGCGATGACGGCTTATCTGGGTTCGATTCCCGATTACGCCCAAGGAGACATCCAGGGGGTGTTGCTCTCTGGGGTTTCCAAAGACGGGCCTGCTGCCAAAGCAGGGGTTTTGGCCAAAGACATCGTGATCGAACTGGCAGGTCGCAAAGTCGAAAACATATACGACTACACCTATGCGATCGAAGCATTGAAGGTAGGCCAAGAGACCGAGATCGTCGTCAAGCGAGGAGCCCAGACCCATCGGTACAAAGTCACCCCCCAGTCGAGGCAGTAATTGTATAGCGCCTACCTCGCGTAGCCATCCGCTGCCAAGCGGTGGACAGCGGGGCGAGTAAAGCCTCCACCGTCTGGCGACAGGTGGCTACGTGCCACTTGTAGCCATCCGCTGCCAAGCGGTGGACAGCGGGGCGAGTAAAGCCTCCACCGTCTGGCGACAGGTGGCTACGTGCCACTTGTAGCCATCCGCTGCCAAGCGGTCGACAGCGGCGCGAGTTAAGCTTCCACCGTCTGGCGACAGGTGGCTACGTGCCACTTGAGTTCGCCGAAGGCGCAATATCGTTTAACCCGCAGCCAACGGCGAGGAACTTCAATAAGCCCGCCAGGATGCTGCGTTTGGGGCTGAAAGGAAGGCGCAAACTGTATCGCAATATACGGGGACGGCATTCGAATCTTGCCATTGGAGCGGCTTGTCCGAATGAAATTGAATTCATTTCGACTAAAAGACCGTGTTCACATTCTCGACATGATCGAGGTTGGACTTTTGGACGAAAGTTGGGTCGCGAAATTCCCAAAGCCGCTTGGCGATCGACTCAAGTCGTTGATCCAAAATCCAGATCAATAAGAACTCCCGAAAAACCACTGATTTTCGGTATCCTTAACTGTTTCACAGAGTTCTAAAGGTCAATCAAATGGATGCTCCCCTAGTTCACAAAAAGCTCGCTTGCGGGGATAAGAAAATCGAAGGCCTGATCTTCTTCGATCGATGGCGCCAACTGGCCGTCGTAGATCAGGACGGTTCGAATCGATTGATTCTTCGGCAGTTTAATCGCACCGATTTTGCGGTCGACTTCCTGAATGACTGAGGTGCTGATCTGGCTTCTGAATTTGATTTCACACAGATAAACGGATCGCTTGGTTTGGATCAAAAGATCGATCTGACATCCCTGCTGGCGCAGAGTTTGGCTCTGGCGATAAGGGCCAGCGTAAAGAACTGTTTGTTGGGGAATCCGAAGTTGTTTAAAGATCACACCCAGGTTTTCCAATACAAGATTTTCGAATTGAAGGCCCATGAGAGTGTCCCACTGGTCGAGTTGTTCTAAGGCGGTTGACTTAAAACGACCTTTGATGATTTGGTCGCGATGGGGCTCGACGTACTTCAGGTAGAAACGCAGGTAGTTATCCGAAAGCCGGTATCGCAATTGACGTGATGGAGAACTTTGGGACTTGGCGAGACCTCCGGGTAACTTCGGTGAAACATCTTTGGAAAGAAAGCCTGCACTGACAAGTTCCAGGAGCGCCTGACTGAGGCTACCTCCCCGCTCTCGACCGATCTGCAGACTGATCTCATCGACCCCTTTGGCGCCATCGACCAAGGTGCGTACGATCTCTTGATAACTGGTCGCTCGACGGTGGAAGATGTCGCTGAAGATGCTGTCGAACTCATTGAAGAGCATCCCACTGGGATGGAAGCAAAGCTGAGCGATATTTTGCTCTGCCGTTTTCTTGGGATCTAGTTCCTCCAGGTAACGAGGGACGCCACCTGTGACCGCTAAGAATCGAAGCTTTTCGGTGGTACTGATTCTCGCTGCAGATCTTCCCCAGAATTGCTGACATTCGGATAGTGCGAGAGGTCCCAAATGGAACTGCCAGGAGCATCTACCGACGAACCCGGTGTTATTGAGAATGTTCTCTTCGATCCACGAAGATACCGATCCGCAAAGAACGACGACGGTTCGGTCCCGACGCGAAAACAAGCCATCCCATGCATTCTTGAGGTAACCCGCGAAATCAGGTTCACCAATGCCCATCCATGAGATCTCATCGAATAAAATGACGACGGTTCCTTTAGGTGGCAACTGACTTGCCAGAAGCTGAAAGGCAGTTGACCAGTTATCCAGGGGCAATTGCGGTGCCTTGGACTGTTTCGAGAGTTGCTCGGAAAATGACGTCAACTGCTCTTTTTTGGTTAGACCCGGACGTGGTGGAAGGCCCGAGAATTCAAAGAAAGCGTTTGCCTGTTTGGCGCACTGCTGAATGAATCGACTCTTTCCGATCCGTCGGCGACCATGGCATGTCACCAGCGAACTGTTTTTCTTCGCAAGGAGTTCACGAAACTCCGCTTGCTCCCGCTCCCGGCCGATAAAGGTGTTCATGTCGATTCGGTGCCTAAACTCGCGCTAATTATATTGGCACACTTTCGCCATATCGTCGTTTTCGTGCCAGCATCTAAAAACGCAATTCTGGCACCAAAGCGACATTTCGTCAATAACCTAAGTCCAGTCACGGAAGTATCGCTGTGTTGTCTGCCGCCCGATACTGCGGAGCCGCGTCCACATACTCGCTCTTATCGCCGAAGAGCAGGGAACCACAGAACACACCCGAATACACGGAAGTAAGACATAACGGTGGGAGGATTTATTTCCGTGTGTTCGGTGTGTTCTGTGGTTAAAAGACGGATGAAGAAGTAACGCCTCCACCGTCTGGCGACAGGTGGCTACGTGCCACTTGTAGCCATCCGCTGCCAAGCGGTGGACAGCGGCGCGAGTTAACGCCTCCACCGTCTGGCGACAGGTGGCTACGGCGACAGGTGGCTACGGCGACAGGTGGCTACGGCGACAGGTGGCTACGTCCACGATAAGCTTCCAGCCTGCGCACTAGGTGCTACAGAGCATGAGCGATTCGAGCCAATCGCGCCAATGCCGCATCGAGATCCCGTCCATCGTGGGGATCCCAAGTGGAGGGACCGAAAGCTGCTTGTTGCCAGCCAGCCAAGTAATCGAGCTATTGAGCATTCCACTAGCATCGGTTTCCATGGTCAACTGCAGCGGGTCGGCTTGCTCCCGTCCGGCAAAGCAGGTCTGCAAATCGATGCTAGCCAAGCGGTTCCAATGGAGATTGCCCAAACGCGTCCCCTCGATGAACTGCAGGACCGGCTGCTGCTTGCCCTCCCGGCTGAAGCGCAGTGTACGGCTGATGGAATGGCCACCTAACGTGTCTTTGGGAATCAGTACCTTCGGGGGATGAACATTCCCATCCCGCTCTTGAATGATCAACCCGAAGTCGTAACTCGATGCACCAAAGGCCACGGGATTCTTGACATCCAACGGGGGCATCAAGTGTCGGGCTTGGACCGCTGCACCCTTAGCCAAATCGGTCGAACCCATCGGTATGACTTTCGCTTTCGGATGCACCAATGCCGTGATCCGCGAGAGCAACGTCGGAAGCCAACGCAGATCGCCGATGACGATCAACGTCTCGATTTGCTGACCATCGACACTCGCTCGGGCCATCGCCTCCTTGGCAAACAGCTCGCAGTCATCGACCAGATCATCCACCCAATCGGAAACTCGGTCCCGCTCGACCGATCCTTCGAACTTGCCTTTTGGAAGCTCGATAATGAAGGGGACTTTGGCCGAGTGCCGCAGTCGCTCAAAGGCCCGTTCCATCGTTCGCTGCAGTTGAGAAGCAAGCCCTAGGTTTTCCCGAGCGCTGATCCCATGCTGCTTTTCGATCATCCCAGCGAGCCGCTTGGTTGCGACGTCGTGCCATCGAACCGTGCCGCGACGAGAATCTCCGACCGCCCCGAGGGTTTGAACACGCGTCGTGGTCGACCGCACGACCGAGGCCTCGCAGGCACTGCCGCTGAGCATCACGACCAAGATGTTTTTCTGATAGTCCGTATCCCCACGAGCTTGGGCCAAACGGGCTTCGATTTCGCAATGGGCCAAAGCCGCCGCAAGGGGCTTATCGAGCAACTGCAACACCTCCAATCCAGCGATCGAACAAGCGATCTTGGTGCTGTGGCGATGCATCTGGTCGTAGCAGCCCGGAACCGTTACCACCGCATGCGATGCGCTCGGGTATTTGCTCCGAGTCTGTAGGATGATCTGCCGCAGAATGCTCGCGACGAGAACCTCGGGAGGAACCCGCCGTCCACCGAAGGGTTTCTCCAGCATCGGCAAACCATACCATCGCTGGGTCCCGTAGAAAATCTGCTCCGGATGCTGAACCCGCTGGTCAGCCGCTGCCGATCCGATCCTGACTAAACCTTGGTCGCTATAAACCATGTTCCTCAATTCCAGCAGCTCGCCATCCAGCGGGACCTGCTCGATCTTGAACTCCTGGTTGACGTAGCTCGAACGTGAATGGATCATCCCCAAGTCGATTCCAAACGGACCGAAGGACTTCCGCGATGTGGAGGTTCCCTGGCCGATACTCGTAGGTCTTTCTCGCGTCCCGCCCTCCCGAATATCCTGCTTGCGCGAATCCGACTTGCGACCCGAAAGCGAAGATCCCGGACGCACGAGCAGACCGAGCTCGTAGAGTTTCTCAAGCAGATGATGGGCCGAGGGACACCGATCAACCACATCCTTGGCCACAAGCCATTGAAAGATCGAGTCGAGCCGCAGGTCCAGATCGCTGCGCAACTCGTACAGAGCCGGAGGAGCCCTTCGCAACTGAGCCAAGGCCGTCTGCATCACCTCCCCGGTGAACATCGGCCGGCCGATCAACAGATAAAAAAGCGTAGCGCCAAGCGAGTACAGATCCGTGCGGTAGTCGACCAGATCCGGCGTATTGATCTGCTCGGGAGACATGTACTCGACGGTCCCGATCAGTTGGCTTTTACCCACCTCATCGGATTGACCTAGATCTCGCAAAACCGCCAAGCCGAAGTCGAGTATCTTCAGAGTCCCTTGCTGGTTGAGCATCATGTTGCCAGGTTTGATGTCCCGATGGACGATCCCCAAGCCGTGCGCGTACTCGAGCGCTACGGCCGCTTGCTCGATCACCTTGATCGCCTCGCTCCCACTCATCGGTCCCTGGATCCCTACTCGCTGCGCAAGCGATTCACCTTGGATCAACTCCATAACCAAATAATGGACCGAGTTGGTTCGGGTCCGATGGCACCCTGCGTCAAAGGCAGTGACAATGTTCGGATGCATCATCCGCCCCTGCGCTCGGACCTCCGCATAGAACCGATCGACCGCGTGCGCGTCGGAAGAAAGGCGCCTCGGGAGAACCTTCACGGCAACCTCACGGTCCATCGTCCGATGTCGGGCTCGGTAGACCTGACCCATGCCACCGGCCCCCAAACGGTCCAAGATGATGTACTCGCCTAAGACCGGCGCTCGGCGTTCCCTGGGCACCGACGATTCCGATGGCGATTCCGATGGCGATTCCGATCCAAAATCGAACTCAAAATCCTCCTCGAGCGGCCAGTGCTTAGGCGCCATCTCTCCAAAACTCAACGCGCGCGTGATGTCGGTGGGCTCCTTGCGATCCCCAGGAGTTTCGTTGCTCATAGCCAAAAGGGTTCCCTATTCAGATCGATTCACGCCAAATGGCTTTCGGCCAGGCGGTTTCTGGCCAAATGTTTCCGGCCAATCAGTTCTGCCTACTGACCATAAACTACCACCAAAATGGCCAACCCCGGCATCAACCGATCTGGATTTTTAAGCTAAAATTCTATTCGATGCATCCGAATCCACCAACAAAAACCGACCCAAGCTTTCCCATCCTCGACGTGGAAAATGTCTCGGTGGTACGAGGAAAAGCCAAATTGCTCGACGGCTTATCCTTGTCGATCGCCCTCGGAGAACACACGGCCATCCTCGGACCCAACGGCTCGGGCAAATCGACCCTGCTCAAACTCCTGACCCGAAACCTGTATCCTTCCATTCTCGAAGGCCAAGAGCCCGGGACCATCCGCATCTTCGGCCAAACCGAATGGAACGTCTGGGACCTCCGCACCCGATTGGGGTTCGTCAGCGGAGAGATCGACCAACATTTTCACGCAGGCCGATCCGGCCGACTCACGGCCGAACAAGCTGTCTTGACCGGATTCTTTTCCAGCGAACTCGAGCCCGACCCGGAATTCATCACCGAATCGATGCGAACCGCCGCTCACCAAGCCATGGAACTCATGGGGATCGCCCCACTGGCAAAACGCACCCTCGGAACCATGTCCACCGGCGAACGCCGCAGAACCCTCCTGGCCCGAGCCATCGCTCGGCGACCCCAAGCCCTGATCCTCGATGAACCAACGGCCGGTCTGGATCTGCTGGCCCAAAGACAGTTGCTCGACCACCTTGAAAAAATCGCCAAGCAAGATACTACGTTGATTCTGGTCACCCATCAACTCAGCGAAGTCCTTCCCTGTATCCAACACACGGTCCTCTTGAATCGAGGCTCGGTGGCTTGGAACGGCAGTACCGACGACGCCATGCAACCGGATCGACTTTCAAGACTTTTCGGATGCCCGCTGTCGATCCAGAAGTCTGACTCAGGCTACTGGCGCGTCGAGTTGGTCAACTAAATAGACCCTTTCGCCCGGTCCCCACGTCTACTTCTGCAAGGGTTCCAGGATCGGCTCGACGATCTCCGCTGGCGGAGCGGATTCGAACGACTCGACCACCCCAGACGCAACCCCAGGTGTCCCGACGGTGCTCGGATCGAATGGACCTGCGCTGATGCGGTCGCGGACGATCACCTCCTGTGGGTTGTCCCGAGGAGTAAAGTACCGACCTCGCTCGTAAGCTCCACTGAGCATCGAACCGTTGAGCGGCTCTTCCGACAAGGCAACTTGGTTATAGTTCAGCAACGAACCTTTCTCGCGATGGAAGTCTCGGATGGCCAAGTTGTAGTCGACCAACGAACGGAAAAACGCACTGGTGCTATTGGCCAATTGCTGTTGGGCCTGGAGCAGGAAATTGATGTTGATCAACCCCTTCTCGTAACGGTTGCGCAGTACCTCGACCTGAAGTTTGTCTGCTTCGATGCGGTTGTAATTGATCTGCATCTGCTCGTAGGATCTTGAGATCTGTCGCGCCGCATTGCTCAAGTCATGGGAGATTCGAAGCTGCTGCTCTTTGAGGACCGCTACCTCGCGCGCCAAATTCAATTGAGCGTGCCGCACCGCCGCCGATGCTTGCCGCAAACCGACGTTGTAGGTCCACTCGAAACCACCTTGCCATTCCTGGTAGTCGCCAGTCCCAAGATTGGAGAAGAAGCTATCGGTCGCCTCGGCAGGATTGCGAGCGCCGAGCAAATGGTCTCCAAGACCTCGGTACCGATAGCGCGTCAACGCATCGAGCCGAGGACGCTTGTTCAAACGCGAAGCGATCAATTCGAGCTCACGCCGTTTGATCGTCCACTCCTGACGTCGGACCTCGACTCGCCGATTCGTCGCGTCGGCAAGCGAAGCCTGCCAGTCGAACATCACCTCGGCTTGGATCGGGTCATCAACCGGCTTGAGCAACCGTCCATCGGTCGCAGGATAGCCGATCATGTATCGCAGACGTTGCTCGGCAGCGTACATGCCATTGGGTCCGGATAACGCATCGTTCAATTGCGACGCGAACAAGTAGTAATTCGATCGAGCTTGTGCCTCCGCGTCGGCCTCCCCTCCCCGATACCCGACCTTCTGCAACTCCCTGATTCGCTGCCATGTCCGCAACGCGTTTTCACGTCCAGAGATCTGTGCCTCAAGGTTTCGGTACGTAAAGTACAACTCCCAGTACGCGGTTTCGACGTCGTTGATCAAACGGATCACACCGTTCTCGAAATCCGCAAGAGAGATGTCGGTGTTGATCCGAGCAATCAATACACCGTTGTACTGCCCGACGACTCCACCCGGTCCTGCGATGCGATTGAACGTGGTTCCTGCACCCTGCATCAGCGGTTGGCGATACTCAGCCTCTAAAAACCCGCTGAAGTCACTCTCGTACTTGCGGTTCGGTCGGTTGTTTCGATCGTAAATGATGTTGCTGCGCAGAGAGTAAGTCGCACCCGTGGCCGTCCGCTTCTGGATCTGATTGATGTTCGTCCCGAGCGTTTGATTGAACGCAAACACACCGAGCAAGTCGGCGATCTCCGGCGGTAGGCCTTGCGGCGAAAAGTTCTGCGGTACATCGTTCTTCTGCCAAAACAACTGCGAACTGACCGTCGCGTCGAATGCGGCCAAAGCCGCTTGAGTGCCGCCGAGCGGATTCAAATCCGTCAACGCCGGGTCGATCTGCGTGGGCGAGCCCTGCGGGCCAGAGACCACCGTGCCACCGATGTTCCGAAGCACCTCGCTGTTTTGCAAGGCCATCTGAATCGCGTCCTGCAAACCCAATTCCATCGCAGGCAAATCCGCCGGGTTCTCCACGGCAAACGGATTGAGCGTCTCGCCAATCTGCGTATCCATGCACGCCGACTCGACGGGCTGCTCGATCCGCGTGACAAACTCCTGGTAGTACGAAACATTCTTGGAATCTCGCCAAGCGTGGAAACGGTCCACAGGATGGCATCCGGTGAGCATCACACTCCCGAGGCATCCTTTGACAATCCACCCACGCAACGTCTTCCGCGATATGCAGCCCATGGCATCCTCTGGTATCTTCGAGACCGACACGACTCGATCGTCCTATCGGACCCAGAGCCCTTCACTCTGCATGATCCGCATACCAGGAATAAAACATTTCTAAGGAAGAACCCGCAAAAACCACCCAAGCTACCCAGCTTGAGACCTAAACGGGTCCAGGTGCCGCTAAACCCCACGCCGCTGCGACATGTAGTAACGCCAGTAGAACGTCGGATTGAGCAAAAGCTTGCCCGGGCCGCGGTAGACCCGAACGATCGGCTCGCCCGCCGTAAAGCGACCAAGAAAATTCTCCGTCGGACGACGCAAACTAAAACGAACACTAGCCATCCGCCCAATGACGCACTCGCCATCGACGACAACTTCTTGGTCCTCCTGCAAGTCGATTTCCTCAACCGGACCCTTCGTCGTTACCACCACCTTGCCCTGCCCAGAGACCTGACTTTGCAAGTAAACAAATCCCTCGCCCGCCCATAGCGAGGTCAGCATCTTCTCTTTGAAAAATTTCAGATCGACCGAGCCCTCGCTGGCCCAATACGCTCCCTTTTCAAGAATCCATGATTCACCCTTAAGCTCCAAAACATGGAAACCGCCCAAGGAGGACTCAAGGGTGATCACACCCGAACCAGTGTAAGTCGGTCGGTAAACCGACTCGCCAGATAACCAAGACGAAACGAGACTCCCTACCGATGGGATCAGTTGCGAATGGATGCGGATCTTTCCGATCATGTAGTTCAAGGAACCCGCCTCACATCGAACCATCTCTTGATTCAGATGGATCACGACGTAATTCATTCCCTCAAGCTGATGGATTTGAAATTTTGCCATGTTGGGTGTTACCTACGCCCGCTGCCGAAGACTGGTCTTCTTCGTTGGACTGCAACAGCAAATGCATGAATGAACCTCCGTCGATCGCTCCATGCTCACCCTGCGAATCTTGCCGAAGATATTGACCTCCATGCTCTGCAACAGATATCCGAGCCCAGCGTACATCCCCGCAAAAACGATCAAAGCCGAACTCCAATTGATATACCAAGCTGCTAGCAACCCCATGAAAATCGATGCAAGCAACCAAGCTGGCCAGTATCCATCGAGCGGTTCGTCATACTCCAAGGGAGTCTCCGCCTTCTGAGTCGCAGGATCACAAACCGAACAAACCCACTTGCCATAGTAACCGCAGTCCTGATTGCCGCACTGGAGAATTGCCTCCTCGGCCCCAAGTTGCGCTCGACAGTGATAACAGAAAAAACTTCGACAACTCGTGCAGTGATAAGCGTCAGAATGTACGTCGCTGCCACAGATCGGACATTGCTTGGTGTTTCCTAGTCGGGTGATCTCAAGCCTAGGGGATGGCTCAAGACTCGGATCGGCAGGTGCTGGAGTACTCATCGGTCCTAGAGGGTGCATCGGAGGATTTACTAGCGGTCTGGTTCAAGCCACTCTAACTAGATTCGCAGGAAACTCAATCGTCAGCCACAAATCTTCGACACCAAAACTCCCCTCGATCGCATTCGATAGCGACCTAGAGTAAGATTCCTCTACTCCATGAAATCCCCGATTAGCCTCTGACAACAACATCGCTCGAATCAAGCGCTGCTATCGTATTCTTTTCACGTCTTCTTTTTACGTCTTCTTTTTACCGTGTGGATCTCATGAAATCTCCCCTGGTTCAACTCGGAATGTGCATTTTCTACGGGTTCCTCGGGCTCCTTGCCGCCATAGCCCCACCCCAACCTTGCAACGCGGACTCACCAGAAAAAAAACTCGCAGGCTCCAGACCCAATATCCTAGTCATCCTTACCGACGACCAAGGCTACGGGGATACCTCCGGCCACCATCACCCGTTCCTGAAAACCCCCAACCTCGATCGCTTAGAACGCGAAGGCCGAAGCTTCAAAAACTTCTTCGTCTCACCAACCTGCTCGCCGACCCGATCGGCTCTGATGACCGGTCGACACGAATTTTTCAACGGCGTGACCCACACCATCCTCGAACGCGAACGACTCACTCTCGATGCGGTCACGATCGCCCAAGTCCTCCAGGAGTCGGGATACCAAACCGGTGTTTTCGGGAAATGGCACCTCGGTGACGAAGACCCCTACCAGCCCAACCGACGAGGTTTCGATGAGTCCTTCATCCACGGTGCCGGCGGCATCGGGCAATCCTTCCCAGGAAGCTGCGGAGACGCACCAGGAAACAGCTATTTCAACCCCACCATTCTGCACAACGGAACCTTTGAAAAGACCCAAGGATACTGCACCGATGTGTTCTTTGATCGAGCCCAAAAATGGATCCGCTCGACGCAATCGGCTCCCGACAAACAACCCTTCTTCTGCTGGCTCGCTACCAATGCACCCCACGACCCCTACAACGCCAAACCCCAAGATGCAGCCCGCTTTGCCTCCCTGAATGTCGACGACAAACTCAAAAACTTCTATGGGATGATCGAGAATATCGACGCCAATGTCGGCGATATGCTCTCCTGCCTGGACCAACTCGGTATCGCCGAGAACACGCTGGTGGTCTTCATGAACGACAACGGAACCTCCATCGGCACCCAACAGCACAACGCCCAAATGCGCGGCGGCAAAGGGACCGCTTGGCTCGGCGGAACTCGCGCGAATGCCTTCTGGCACTGGCCCTCGAAAATCCAACCCGGAGACTCCCAAGCCCTCACCGCACACATCGACCTATTTCGCACGCTCGCTGCGCTCGCAGGTTCGGAATTAAACGATCGTGCGAACCGACAAGCCCAAGGTAGAAATCTCCTCGAACTGCTCGAAAACCCTCAAGCACCCTGGGACGACCGTTTCCTGATAACCCACTTCGGTCGCTGGGCCAAAGGGGATAATCCCGACACCCAAAAATACCGCCAAGCCGCCGTCCGAAATACCCAATACACCCTGGTCAGCCCCCAAGGTTCCAAGCAACCCGATTGGCAACTCTATGATGTCATCGATGACCCTAGCCAATCGAAAAATATCGCCTCGACACACCCCGATACCGTCGCGATGCTAGCCAAAGAATTCGAAAACTGGTGGGACGCAGTTCAACCCTACTTGGTCAACGAACAAGCCATTCCGGTCGCAGAAAATCCCTTCAAAACTCGCTATCGTCAGCAGTTCCCAGACCCCTCGGCCAACCTGCCGGCTCAAAAACGTCCAAACATCCTCTGGGTGATCGTCGAAGACATGTCGGCCGACTTCGGATGCTATGGCCAAAAGGCCATCGCCACCCCAAACGTCGATGCTCTCGCCAAACGAGGTATCCAATTCAACCGCGCCTTTGTCACGGCTCCTATCTGCAGCATCTCGCGCTCGGCTCTGATCACCGGTAACTACCAAACCGCCCTCGGTCTCCAAAACCATCGATCAAGTGTACCGGGCCATCCGATCTATCTGCCCTACGATACACCACTGGTCCCCGAACTGTTCCAACAAGCCGGATACCACGTCAATAACCTGACCTGGGAACACTTCCTCGAAGAACCCAACGAGCCTGCGAAAAAGACCGAATTCCCTATCGCCAAAACCGACTACAACTTCGAATGGAACCCCCAAAAATCCTACCACAAAAAACACTGGGCTCTACGCGACAACCACCAACCATTCTTCCTCCAAATCCAACTCAACGGAGGCAAGTTTCGAGGCCAAGCACCCAAAGAGGCCTGGCCCTCACGCGTCGAAAAAGAACTCGGTAGCTCCACCCCCATCGATGCGGTCAAACTCCCTGCCTACCTCCCGGATCACCCTGTCATCCTACAAGACTGGGCACAGTACCTCGATTGCGTCCGCTATACCGATCACCAACTCGGCTCGATCCTGGCAAGACTCGAGAAATCCGGCGACCTCAACAACACCGTCATCTTCTTCATGACCGACCATGGAATCAGCCACGTGCGGCACAAACAATTCCTCTACGACGGCGGTACCCACGTGCCACTGCTGGTCGCAGGACCCAACATCCCGGCAGGACAAGTCCGCGAAGATCTCGTCGAACATATCGACCTTGCCGCCACAAGCCTTGCCCTGGCTGGTATCCCAAAACCCGGACGAATGAACTCCCAGAATATCCTCAGCCCAGATCACAAACCCCGCCAAGCGGTCTTTGCCGCTCGGGATCGAGCCGATGAAACCGTCGACTGGATCCGAAGCGTTCGAACCGAAAAATGGAAGTACATCCGCAACGGCTTCCCCTCCCGACCCTACCTCCAGCCCAACAACTACAAAGACTCCAAAGCCATCGTCCAAGCCATGCGGCAATGGCACGCACAAAACAAACTCAATCCAGACCAAGCTCGAATCATGGCTGATACACGACCCCTCGAAGAACTGTACGACCTAACTACGGATCCCGACGAACTCAACAACCTCGCCGAGGATCCCAACTACCGAGATACCCTCGCTCAACTCCGAAATCAACTCATCGACTGGCAAGCAAAAACCGGTGACTATGGCCAAATCGAAACCCCAGAAGTCTACGATGCCGAAGCCGGTGCCGATCATCTCGAAGGGGGCAAAGGGAACCGATCGGAAACCTACCAAAAAAACCTCGACCTGATGAAACGCTGGCACACCGAAAAGCCCTTTGTTCCACTAAACGCTCTCGGCGGTTAAACAAACACCCGACCCCCAAGACCACGCAAGTCCCACCCCCTGCTCAGACTGGATACCCTCGATGTACCCCCGGGCGATCAACAAACTCGCTTCCCTCGCTAAGCTCACCATCTGCTTGATGATCACCTCCCTGATTAGCTCCCAGATCCAATACCCTAGGCTCGCCGCGCAGGAACCTGAACCTCGATCGAACTCTCCGTTCTTCGAACGCTACTCCGATTGGCCCGAAGATCTGAAGATCCAAGGAACACTCCTCGTTGCCGAATCGATCGAGGGCCTCAAACCATTTCTCGCAGAACTGAATCGTTCGCCAAACAAACCTAAACAGTGGGTCGTCGTCGGTCCTCATAAACTCTCCCAAACGATGCTTGGAGACCCCGCCCTAACATCGACGGAATCCTCACCGATCGCCTCGCTCGAACGACTCACCTGGACCCAAAAGCTCGACGCGGTGCCTGAAGCTGACCCTCAATCCTTGCTGCTGGTCTGCGACGATCGACTCGCCCACGAAATCCCCGACGAATTCTGGTCCTCTGCCGCCGATACCATGCGACGGTACCTGGCCCTCGGTGCCACCGTCGGCTTCGTCGGTCCAGCCAGCGTCGCCATGGGAAAAACCTACAACAAGCCGGGCCCAGAAAGCCAACAGAACGCTCCCAAACTTGCGCAAGGACTAGGCCTATTCCCCGACGCCTGGATCCACTTCACCGACCAAGGCGATTGCGACGCGAATCTATGCCATGCGATGCAACCCGACGCTCGAACCGTCCTGATCGGTATTTCCAAAGACAGTGCGATGGTTCTCCAAGGTCGCAAAGGGACCGTCTATGGACCCGGAGCTGCCACCGCTTGGGTCCCGGCCCATCAGCATCTACCCGAAGCCTCACAAAGGATCGAAACACGCGGGGTAAAAAACCGAAACGCCCCCGAAAATTTCCTCCTGGATTGGACCCAGTGGCGACGCCAAGCGATCGAACGTACTCTGGAGATCTTTCCACCCGCCGAACGCCAAACACCCAATGTCCCAAACGGTACCCTGATCATCGTCGGCGGCGGCGGTATGCCCTCAGGCCTCATGCAACGATTCGTCGAACTGGCAGGGGGCGAACAAGCCCAATTGGTCTATGTCCCATGCTCTGAGGATGACGACATGTCCAGCGACACGCGTCTGCTCGAACTCTGGAAACAAATGGGAGCCAAGTCCTGCTCGCTTTTGCATACCAAAAATCGACAAGTGGCAAACGAAGACCAACAATTTCTCGAACCCTTGGAACAAGCCACCGGGATCTGGTTCGGCGGTGGCCGTCAATGGAACCTCGCCGATTCCTACTACGGAACCAAAGCCCACCTGCTGATGAAGCAAGTATTAACTCGCGGCGGTGTGATCGGCGGGTCCTCTGCCGGGGCATCGATCCAAGGAAATTACCTTGCCAGAGCCACCCCGATCGAGAACTTCCGAATCATGGCCCCAGGTTACGAACGCGGCGGATTGGGCTTTCTCAACGGCGTTGCCATCGATCAGCACTTCACTCAGCGCCGTCGCCAAAAGGACCTGCGTTCGCTCGTCGAGACCTATCCGCAAATGCTCGGTATCGGCATCGATGAAACCACGGCGATCCTCGTGCAGCAATCGACCGCAGAAATACTCGGCCCCGGTACAGTCACCTTCCAGTGGCAAGACGAATCGAGTCGACAGATCGGCGAATTCATCGGCTCGCAAGGCCAGCAATTCGATCTTGCAAACCGCATGGAACTTGCCCAGCGCACCGAAACGTCCGATGCGTCCAAGGCGCCTTGAACGGTTCTGTGAGCTTCAAAACTTCCTGTCTTGGATCATTCCCGCATGGGACCGATCCACCGTGGTCACCGATGTCGCCGGAGACCAGGATTCAAAGTCAGGAAAGCAAGTAACCGCGAACCGCCTCGATCGACGATCGGCATCGCGGCAGTTCAAACAGCCATCGAGTACGAGTACCGTTTCACTGAGTACCGTCCGCCGCGGCGGACTGAGTACGAGTACGACGAAATCCGATGCGATTCACGATCCTGGCGATGACCCATCTAAAATGGGATTCGGTCCGCACGCCATGCGCCGCGATAGTTCCCTTTAGCCACGACGCGATGCTGGCTTGGTACGAAGCGTCTTTCGTTTGGCCGGCAAATACGCTCGAAGCAGCGCATTGGCATCGGGATAGCGGTTCGAAGGACGCGGCTCCATGGTCTTACGCAATACATCGATCAGATCCGGATGCGCTTTGCGGCGAAGCGTCGCTCGACCCTTCGGCGGCCAATCGAATGGCCACTCGGGCAATACTCCCGTGAGAATTCGATACGCCAGAACCCCAATCGCAAACACATCCGACTTGGCGCTAGGACGCCCCATGGCTTGCTCAGGAGCCATATAGCCGACTGTGCCCGACCCCGATGCGATCATCGTATGAGCGATCGTTCGCTGAGCAACCTTGGCGATCCCAAAGTCGGTCAACGCCAAACGACCGTCGGCCATGAGGATCAGATTCTCAGGTTTGATGTCGCAATGGATGATGCGATTGCGATGGGCATAAGCGACCGCCTCGATCATCTGCTCGATGTAAGAGAGCGCCGTGGCCAGACCCACCCGATGCTTGAGCCGCGCAGAGAGGGTCTGAGTGCCGAGCCGACTGACAATGACGAATCGACCATCGATGAAACTCGCATCCTTGAGCCCCAAGATATTCGGATGCTCAAGCTGAGCGATCAGTCTTGCTTCGCGCTGAAACGCCGCAAGCATGCTTGCGGTTACAATGTACTGATGAGGCATCTTCAGGGCCACATGAACCCCTTCGATCGTATCCCAAGCGTGGTAGACGGTGGCAAAGCCACCCTGGGCTAACTTCTTTTCAATGCGGTACTTGCCAATGCGGCTACGCGCTCGCAGCATGTGCGAGTCAGCGATTCGTTTAGCCATGGCGCCGAGATCTTGAGCTATCATCACCCTTCCTTGGTCGCCCTATCTATCGGCACCCCCCATGCAGAGTATTTGGAAGCTTTCCTGCAACCCGCCAGGTTGACCTAAACGCGCCAGTCCACCCAAAAGACCAGCCTGAAGATCCGCAATGGCCCCCTCGATAAAACCAGTCTCGGATTTTTTCGTGCTCCTGCTCGTGCTCCTGCTCCTGCTCCTGCTCCTGCTCCTGCTCCTGCTCCTGCTCCGTGCTCGTATCGCACAAGCACGAAATCAAAGCCGATGAGAGCCTGACGGCTTACTTCGGTGCTGCTTGGCCGTCGGGAGTTTGGAACAATCCCGAAACGCGACCCTTCCCCGGAGCAGGAGGAGCTTCGCGGCGTATGAAATCGGAAGCTCGCGTGGCATTTCCCAACGGTACGACATCTTCAACGTTCGAACCACGAAGGTAGCCCATGAGTTTGTCGAGGTTGATTCGGCTCACACCCATCGACTTGGCCTGCTGCTCGAGTTCGACGCGCCGCTTGCCCATGACTTCGGTCGCCGCATCGAGGGTTCCACCCAAAATTTTGAATTCGTCGCCGATGACTAGCCAACGGGTGTTGACGTTGAGGTTGCCTTCCATACGACCGTCGGGTCGCAGGTCAACCGACACTTCGCCGCCGTTCTGAGCAATCAGTGCCTTGACCGTCTCGCGATCGTCTTTTCCATCGCCGTCGATGTCGAGTTTGCCGACCAGACCGAAGGAGACCTTGCGACCTGGCTGCCAAGCTGGCGAGTAGATGCGATCACCCCGGAGAATGGTCCTCGGGTTGCGGTCGGGCAGGACCCGAGCGCGCGACAGGTGATCGGTTTGCTGGTTGACTTCGACCACTTCAATGCGAGCCTTAGGCTCCACATCGGCTACCTTGGAGGTGTCGTCATCGAGGACCGAGAAACGAACCCCAGCCCGCAGACCGTCGGCACGACCGAGGTTCAAATAAACGGTCTCTCCGCCATCGACCACCTCGGTGACCTTGCCTTGGACGTATTGGAAGTCCTCGCCCTTGATTTCTTCAAGCTGCTTGCCCAGAAGTTCGTTTTGACGAGCCAGATCATCGCGCTTCTTGGTCAGCTTATCGATCTCGCCTAGATAAGCTCTTTTTTCGGTTTCCGCTTGCTGAGCCAATCGCTGTCGATCGGTCTGGATCTTGGTGATCTCTTCTTGCCGCTCTTTCTCTTTTTGTGCATAGGCGACCTGGGTCTGCTCGAGTTGCTGAGCCAACTCGTTGGCTCGCTTGCGCTCGGCTTCGCGTGCCTCAGTCTCCTGCTTGATCGTCGCGTCGTACTTGACCTTCAGATCCTCTTCGCGCTTGGCTTGGGCGTCGACTTGAAGGTTCCGTTCGCGAACGGTTTGCATCAGAGTTTCGACCAGCTTGCGATAGTTCTTGTCG
>QWPJ01000010.1 GCA_003671195.1 Planctomycetota bacterium | reverse complement strand
CTAAAGTTTCAAAATCGCTACGCTACAGCGCCGCCCTTTACAAGCACCCCAATGAGTAACACCGCTTCAACTAACCGTTTTTTTCTGTCTGTCGGCTCCGAGGCTCCTGGGCCGTCATCCGTTTTTTACTATGTCAACGACGAATGGATGGCCGCAGAGCTCTGCAAGCTGTTTGAATCGGAGCTAGGAGAGTCTTCCGAGCAAAAAATCTCCTATTTCATGATCGACAGCAACGATATTTCTCAGCTCTTGCTGCATCTAGAGTCCGTCGATGAGCTGGCGATCTACACTGATCCAGACCTAGGGGTTTATGATGCGACGCCATCGGAAAATGTAGTCCGAAGAGCTAGATACTATTCGCGAGCTCAACACTGGGAAAGTAAACTCGAAAGTCTACTCAAACAGAAAGCAGCAGCGAGCAAGAACCAAAGCTCATCAGAGCAATCGGATTCGAAGGGCATCGATTCAAGCAGTGGTGGCTCGGCAAGCTCCAAAGAACCCAAGAATGACACTGGAAGTAGAGCAACTTCTGCTTCCGAGCAGACGCTAGAAGATCTGCTCAAGGAGGTTCCAGAGGAAGACTGCCGCAACGCGTCCTACATACTACTGATGTGGTTTGCTCAAGCCTACCACAGGATGCTTGAGGCGACCACTTTCCACGCTGAATGGCTCACCGCCAAGGATCTGAATCTAAATCAATCATACATTAGAACCATTCAAGTCTTATCCAACTTGCTCACAGAAAATAGCTACCTGAGCGACTTCCCGGAAAAGTTTGAGCCTATCTTTCAAGATTTGTATCCAAGCACAATAGCTGATGTCGACTGGCAGTGGATGGTAGCGCCCCATGCTGACGGTTTTTTAGCGACAGTACAAAAATATGTGTTGAGTAAGAGGACTTACGATCCTAAAAAAGATTCGCCTGGCTGGATCATACTACAGATGTTTCTTGATGAAGTTCAGACCGCAATCGAGAATGCAAATAATTATGACCAGAGCATGCGAAAGGAGCGCCAGAGGCTTTTTGGCTCCAAGACCAAGAGCAATTCAGAAAGCGCAAACGCCAAAGATGAGACGAAACCTAGCTCCGGCAAGAAAACAGATGAGACTCCACCAGCTGAGTCAAAGTCAAACACCAATTTGTCTTTTCCAGAAAGTGCCAAATGGTCAGAGTTGTCGATACGATTTCTAGACGCTCACAACGTTCAGGTTACGTTCCGCGATCAATCCCAACGATTTCACTTCACGCAAATGAACATGGCTGACGGTCGATCGAACACCAAACCAGCAAAACAGTGGTTCCTTCTTGAGTTATTTGCCAAAGAAAGAGGGACTATCACATGGAACAGCAAAGGTTCTTCAGACAAGTGGAAAAAGCACAAGCAAAAGCTTTGCCAAACACTGCGTAATCTATTCGAAATCATCGGCGATCCCATCGTTTACTCGAACGACGACAAAGGGTGGAATACCGTGTTCGAAGTCCGCGAGACGTAGTCTCTTATGTAATGTTTGAACGATCACCCGTTCGTGCGTTTGAGTTTGAACCATGCGCTCCGTTGCTTACTCCAGCTTAGATACATGGAGATTTCCTGAATCTCCTTCAGCCCAATTTGATCTCGCGTGACATGGTTACTAACTTGGAGAAGAATATCCTCCTGGATCTCTGGGGCAAGCAACCGTAGATTCATGATCTGCGTCACACGAGCCCGCGTCACGTGACCAAGCCGGGCGAGGTCAGCGAAATCTGTGACCACCCCTTTCTTGATAAGACCCTCGAAGTGAATCGCGAGTGCCATATAGCGAGCGATCCGAGGGATGCGTTCTAGAGGTTTGGTCTCTTTCGAAGTGCCCGTTTTCTCAACCATTCTCTTTCGAGCCCCTCGGCCCTGTGGCTTGATTGAGAACTGAAAATCAACGCTTACTGTATCGTTCATGATGCGGCTTCCACAAGTTCGGGGCGTTTATTTCTGGCGATCGATTTGATTCCGTCCGGGTGAAATGTGATGGTAACTCGCCCATTGGCACCGTCGTAATCGACCTGCTTGACGATTAGCTGGACGATCCGTGATTGTTCGCGAACCGTGAGCGATTCCCAAACCGGCTCAAAGCTATCGAGCGCTGTGGCTACATCGTTGGATGTCAGCGCCTGCGACTTTAGTAGGGTTAGTTTTGCGTTGACGACGGTGAGCCGATTCTCAGCAATCCGAAGATCCTCATGCCAATCTGCTAACTGTTTCAGCAGGTTCGCATCTGGGGAATTTGGTTTGATTTTGGGGGCAGCAATTCGGATGGCTTCGTTCCAATACTCGATCTCCTTCACGATTTCGTCTCGCTCGGCCACAAGGGCGTCGAGTTCGTGTTGTGTCTGGACTTTGGCTTGCTGCACGACCTCGTCGACAAGCCTCTCGTTTTCTACGACTTGGCGTATTTTGTCGACTACGAACTTCTCGATTTCGGCCGCTGGCACCGACTTCGACTCGCAGATCCGTCTGCCACGCTTCTGGGCCTTCATGCACACGTAGTATCGGTAACGTTTGGCCCCACTCTTTGTCGTATGCGTCGGAGTCATCGAGCAATCGCAACAGGAGCATCGCAGGATTCCCTTGAGCAAGGCACCAAATTTGTTTCTTGCATCGACACCGCCAGTCCGACCGTTTCGTCGAAGCAGGGACTGGACCCTTTGCCACACATCGGGCGTGACGATCGGGTCGTGTTCACCTTCGTTGATTTCGTCTTTGTAGGCTAATTTACCAATGTAGGTCACGTTGGTAAGGAGTCGGAACAGCGTTGCTTTGGTGAACGGCGAACCGCCTCGAAGTATGCCCTTCTTGGTATTCCAGGACTTGTTGTTCCAACTGCGATTGTCAAGTTCTGCGATGGTCGCCATGATCGATTCTCGGTCGATGTACAAATCGTAGATCTTGCGGACTCTGTTGGCTTCGACTTCATTCACACGGAGCTTGCCCCCCTGTGGATCAATGTCGTAGCCCAGCAGTGGCATCCCTCCGGACCATTTTCCCTTCCGCCGGGCGGCAGCGATTTTGTCGCGGGTCCGCTCTGATATGATCTCGCGTTCGAACTGGGCGAAGGAAAGCAGTACGTTTAGCATCAGCCGGCCCATCGAGTTGGTCGTATTGAACTGTTGCGTCACGCTTACGAATGCGATTTGGTTACGTTCGAAGACTTCGAGCATTTTGGCGAAGTCCATCAGCGAACGGCTCAGTCGATCGACTTTGTAGACGACCACACAGTTGACCTTTCCAGCTTCGATGTCCGCCAGCAGTTGCTTTAGAGCCGGTCGATCCATGTTGCCACCGGTGAACCCACCGTCATCGTAGTGATCGGGCAGGCAGTTCCAGCCCTCTTGCGTTTGGCTTTTGATGTAGGCTTCGGCGCATTCGCGTTGAGCATCGAGGGAATTGAACTCTTTGTCTAGCCCCTCGTCTGTGGACTTCCGTGTGTAGATCGCACAGTTCAGCCTGCGATTGTTGTTGGGTTTGTTCATTGCTCCCCACCTTTCTTGCTAAGTTTGAAGAAGTGATACCCATTGCAGTGCTGCCCCGTGATCTTTTTGGCCACAGCGCTGAGTGTCTTGTAGATTGCTCCGTCGTATTCGAAGCCGGTTTCCAGGACCATTACCAGAATCTTCTGGCCCTTGTAGACTCGCTCGATGACTGATCTAGGGGGAGGCAGACGGCTGTCTTCCCCCGGTTCGACGAATCCGGTCACCGTGTCGGCCACAGGATTTGTCACCGGTTTGGTAGCCTTGGGGGCCGTCGTTCGGATGTCGGTGCCGCGTGCGAGTTCGGCCGCCCGACGTCTAGCTCTCTCGGAAATGTCACCCTCGATATTGGCTTGCATCTTCCAGGCGATGCGTTTGAGTAGCCATTGCTTATTGCGAGTGTTTGTGGGCTCGCCCCACGTCTCTTCGAACCTCTCTCGCAGTTGCCCCACCGTCATGCGTTGGAGCAGCGCGACCTCTTTGTCGATGTCTAGTTGCATTGATTTCTCCTGAGAAAACGGACTCACTGGTCGTTAACCACGTTGGTCACAGAGAGCACGCTTTCTGGAGAAAGCTCAAGGCAAGCTGATGGTGATTTGTGCAGATCTTTGGCAGTTTCTGGATCGCGGATCGCCAAACGCGACTTCATGCGGACGACGCCTGCCGCTAGAATCCCAGCGATTTCCGATCGCCGAGCTGGGGCAGACAAAGAAGAAGGGGGAACAGTCGAGAGCAACTCGCACCTCCATGGACTTGGCCGCTATAGTAGGCGGCTTGGCGACAGATGTTCGCAGCCACAGCGGCCGCGTATATCTGTAGGGATACCCGGTGCAAGTTCGAAATGACGGTTTTCCAAACGGAGTTCTAGGAAGATGAGTTCGTATCGTTATGTAACACTTATGGTTGGAATTCTTGCAGCGTCAATGCTGGCATCAGAAGTATCAGCAATGTACGACCCAGGTTTGGGCCGTTTCTTGTCCCGCGACCCAATTGGGTTCGAAGGCGAATCGCCCTCCCTTTACCAATATGTACAGTCCAGTCCAACGTACTATTTGGATCCCTTCGGTCTCATACGAAAGCTTCCTCCATGCAAGCAGATACCGAAATTAGACCCGAAAGATCCTCCAGTAATGCCGACGTATCCCACCGGCCTTCCTGATCCGATAGATCCTATCCGTCTTACTTTTTGGACTCGTATTAGCATCAAATTTGGGATCGGATGCGTATGGCATGTACAATCCCGGCCTGGGGCGATTTTGTTCGCGAGATCCGATTGGGTATATGGGAAGTGAATGGGGCTTGAATGACTTTGGCGATAGCAATCCGTTTAATTCACTTGACCCAACAGGTCTTATAATTGTTAAGACAGGTCCTCATGGTGGTGGCTTGTACGGTGGATGCGAAACTTTAACCACAATAAAGACTGAGATTGTATGCAAATACTTCAAGCTAGGTTGGTGGTCGCTTTGGCAAAAAGAAATTCGATTTCCATATACGCCCGGTATAGATGCGACGAAACTGTGTCGTTCAAATACGCCTTCCAAGTGGGTGTTTGAGCGTGTAGTCTACGAGCGAACGACTACCACGACTACCTGGTGTCGTTCTTGTAGTCCTGTCGCAGTAGGATTGTGCAAACCATCATTCAAAGTTGGACCCGTTGAGTGCGTAATCACTGCTACGGTAGTTGTAGGGAAAATCTATTTAGACAATCAGCCTGAAGTAGACGAGAAAAAAGATCCGTGGGATCCTCCATCTGAACCCGATAGTGCGTTGCGATGCTGCACCGATTGCATCCCGGGCTTGCCACATGTCAAGCACGCCGGTGTGCGCTGCAGGCGCTGGGCCTTGTCCTCGTCGGTCTGCTCGATCCCAAGCGCCAGTAGCTTCGCCTTGTGCTCCGCACGCGGACTTGCGATCCCTTGTTGTCGGTTCTGTTCACGTGTTACAGTTCCCGATGGCTATACAATCATCGTTGGAGGCTTAACGCAAAAGAACCTATCGAACTCGATCAATGGTATCCCATATCTGGAAAAGATTCCAATCTTACGCGAACTTTCGAGTCTGTCATCGAGCAGTCTACGAGACAACTCGTTGTTCGTATTCCTTCGACCTGTCATTTTAGAGGAAGACAAATTTCGGGACCTCCGACAACTATCGCGACATAGCGCCAACGCAGCAGGCGACGGACACAACTTCCCAGCCAGTTCCCCTATCTTTATGGCCCGGTAGCGCACGTCGCAAAAGCCCCTTAGGCCTCGCTAAACAATTAATGTCTGGATTGGGGTTGATTCCGATGATTGAAATTTGCGATGATGGGATGTATGCCGGATGCACAAGTCGTGAAATGGATCGCTGAGAAGTATACCGCAATTGAAGCGGATTTGGACGAACGCGCCCGTCGTCGATGGGCAGCCGCAGAAGCTCGATCTTTGGGGTGGGGAGGAATCCAGGGCAATCGCACGTCGAGGGCCAGTTGGCATAATGATTGCGTAAGGATTTGAAGAATCAATCCCCTTTTTGGGGAAACAGAGTTTCAAGCCCTTTTCGCGATGGAGTTCGACCTTGGCTACCTCATTCGTTTGTAAAATTTACAATCACTTTGAAGAAGTTACCGACCCACGTGTAAATCGTGGTGCAAACCATCCCCTGATCGAGATGATCTTTCTTACTCTTTGCGCCTCGATTTGCGATGCAGAAGGTTGGGTAGACGTTGAACGCTACGGAAACGCCAAGCTCGATTGGCTTCGAAAGTTCTTTCCCTTCGAAAATGGGATCCCATCGCACGATACTCTTGGGCGTGTTTTCAGTCGGCTCGATACCTTAGAGTTCTATGCAGCGTTGCAAAGCTGGGCCAATGAAATTGCTGGTAGCCTCAGAGGTCAAACCATCGCTGTTGATGGCAAGACGCTCCGAGGATCTCATGATGGTGCTAATGGTAAGTCGGCTCTGCATTCGATTTCGGCCTGGGCATGCGGTCTTCGCATGTGTATAGGGCTCAATTCCGTCGACGATGAATCCAATGAAATACCGGCAGCACAAGAGCTTATCCGCCTTCTGGATCTACAAGGTGCGGTGGTAACGGCCGATGCGATGCATTGTCAGACTGAGACAGCCAAAGCAATTGTTTCAAAGGATGCGGACTACATTCTGACCGTCAAAGGGAACCAACCGGCTCTCCAAGAGGTTTTGAACACCACGCTTCTTAAAGCAATGGACAATGAGGATCCCAAGTTGCGTCGTTGCCAGAGTGGGGAAACAACTCGTCGAAGAGCCGAGATACGAGAAGTCGTTGTACTGCCGGCGCCCAAGCACTGCTCAGTATTGGCGGGCTGGGAAGGTATAAAAACGATAGGGCTGATTTATCGATCCAGGGAGATCAACGGGCAAGTACAAGAATCCACTGAGACGTTTATCAGCAGTCTTGCTCCCAAGGTTCGAGATCATGCCAAACGAATCCGAGAGCATTGGGGAATCGAGAACAAACAGCACTGGATCCTGGATGTAACTTTTTCCGAAGACTCGAGTCGAATCCGCAAAGG
>QWPJ01000221.1 GCA_003671195.1 Planctomycetota bacterium | reverse complement strand
ACTTTCTTAAGCCCGAAGGGCTGGCATACCCTCTGCCGGTGGTGGTAACCACCGGTTGAAGCACCCCATGAGTCGCCAAGCCCGAAGGGCTGACACACCCTAGGGTCAGTTGATTTTGAAGGGCAACTAAATCCATGGTGTATCGGCCCTCCGGGCCTGCGGCGGTTGGAGGTGCATGGTTACCGGGGCCTTCGACCCCGGCAGAGGATCTGTCGGCCCTCCGGGCCTAAAGCCAAATTCGAGTCTCAGGGCTTTCTTCAAGCCTCAGGGCTTTCCTCAAGCCTTTGGACTCTCTCAAGCCTTTGGACTCTCTCAAGCCTTTGGACCCCCTCAAGCCCGGAGGGCTGGCATACCCTCTGCCGGTGGTTACCACCACCGGCAGGAGCACCCCTATGAATTGCCAAGCCCGAAGGGCTGACACATCAGTCGAATACATATCGAGGATCGTATTCAACCTGATGTTTAGCTAACATCGCCAGATACTCATCCTCGAAGGTCTGATTTTTGTGATGCTCCATCTGGTTTTCAATGTATGCATATACAGCGTCTTTGGATGAAACGCTAACAGTGAAGGCTCCGAATCCATCCTGCCAACCAAATTTTTGAAGCAAGCCACTTGTTTCATTGATGTGTTTGCTGGTGCTAGCTTTCAGTTGACCAACGAAGTCTGACACTGCAATCTTTGCTGGGATACGAACAAGCAAATGAGTATGGTCATAGAATCCACCTACCTTGATAGCGAACCCATTCAAAGTTTTTGTGGTTCCAGCCATGTATGCAAAAACACTTTCTCTAAAACCATCGGTGAGCCATCGGCGGCGGCATTTCGTGCTGAAAACGATGTGGTACAGTAGCTGTTGATGAGTGCTCATTGATTCCCTCCTGGACTTATTTATGTCCTCTCATTTTAGGAGTTGGGGTGCTGGGCTTTCAAGCGTCGCGTTTCAAGTTCTAGCGGTTACCCAGGCCGATCGAGCGCGTTAGAGAATAAGTCAGCTCTCGAGGCCAGAGGGTTTTTTTTATGCAAATTCGAATCTAGGACTCATCTTGTGATATTCCTAGCCGTCGATGTTTCTCGTGTGCCGTACATGTTAGTGATTCATGCCTCCTTGGCAGGTAGTTTAAATCCCAACTGTCTAGTAGATGCCCGAAGGGCTGACACACCCAAGGGTCGCTTGATTTTCAAGGGCAACTAAATCCATGGTGTATCGGCCCTCCGGGCCTGCGGCGGTTGGAGGTGCATGGCTACCGGGGCCTTCGACCCCGGCAGAGGGTCTGTCGGCCCTCCGGGCCTAAAGCCAAATTGAAGCTTTGGACTTTCCTTAAGTCTTTGGACTTTCTTAAGCCCGAAGGGCTGGCATACCCTCTGCCGGTGGTGGTAACCACCGGTTGAAGGCCCCTATGAATCGCCAAGCCCGAAGGGCTGGCACACCCAAGGGTCGCTTGATTTTCAAGGGCAATTAAATCCATGGTCTGTCGGCCCTCCGGGCCTGCGGCGGTTGGAGGTGCAGGGCTACCGGGGCCTTCGACCCCGGCAGAGGTTGTATCGGCCCTCCGGGCCTGTGGCGGTTTTAGTTCTGCAAAGGTAGCAACGCCTCCGCAAAAGCCTTGCCCATCTGGGCGAAGATCTTCGCACTACCCCAATAGTGGTACCCCCCATTGGAAGCTCCTTTGAGGATCTCTCGGTCTTCGGTCGAAAGGACTTCCTCTAAGGCCAGATCAAGCTTCTCCCGATCGGCTTTGGTGATTCCCTCGATCTGGGCATCGATCGCGCCGTAATGCTCCGGCGAGTTGAGGTCATATTGGTCATTGGCATAGACCGCCAATACGTTGGTCCCCTTCTTCAAGTATTGGATCTGTTCCTCCTCAAGGACGATGGAACGGTAACGAGGATTGTCTGCCCACCAGATGTAAGTGTGAATCTTTTGACCGTTCAAGTAAACGTGGAATCCTTGTCGAGCTAAAATCGAGATGCGATACGAATCGTAGTTGAGCTCTTCGACATCAAAAGTGGTTCGCATCAGGAGGAATTCGCCAGTACCCCATGCCGAGGGGAATTTGTCCACTTTGATTCCACTGTGTTTCCAGGTCCCCTTGCCGATGGGAGCCTTGCCCGCCGTCCATTGGCTGTCATCGAAGTCGGACATGTACCAATTCTCCGCCCCGGCCGGTAACGCGATGTCACGGAATCGTCGGTCTTCATATCTTTCCAGCTTGTCCTTTTTCTGCGTCGGATCGATCGTCATGAACCGCCAGGTCCGTTCTTCAGGGAGCGGTTTGCCAATGGGCTTCCAGTAGTTCTCCCATTTCCAGTCCCTGTCCAAATCGCCATCTGCTTTCAGGGCGTGAGCTGTACTGACGAGATTGTCATACTCGCCTTGCTTGGGTTGTGCGGCGGCGATGTCGTAATCCCAGAAGGGGGCGGTATCAACGGCGATCACATTGCCCTTGAACTCGGGCATTTCGGCTGGCGCAGCCATGGCCTTGCGAAAATTCACATTCTTCTCTCCATCGACTCCCAGCACACCGATTACGAAGGGCATCTTAGGGGCTGACAGGTCTTTGCGCACATCGCGGATGAAGTGTGATAACAAACGCGAGTATTCCTCATAGTTCCCATTAGGATAGGTCTGGCCATCGACCAGGTCGTTGAAACCTTGAAGCCATACAAAGCCGGCCAGTTCAAAACCAACCTTCTGGTCATATTCCGGACAAACCCGCTTGGGATCCGCCAACACCTTTTGGACATGTTCGATCATCATGCGATAAAAAACACCCGAAGCTGCCTCTTTGTCATCTTGCCATTTTTTCCGGTCCTCAATCTTGGGAATCCCGTGGGCGCCTTGGGGGTGTTTGTCCCACTGATCCTGCACCTCCTTGGGGAGCTTGTACTGCCCGGCGCTGGGTGGACGAAACTCGGTATTGAGTGACCTGCCTCCCCAGGCGGTCTTGATGATAAGAATGGGCTCTTTGAGCTCTTTCTCCATATAGATTCCGAACGTGAACTCGGGGCCAATCTTTCTCCCGATCTTCGTAGGTTGATTTCCCCGCTCGCCAAAACCGGCGGTCAACTTGCCCAGCCCCTCGCCATTGGCGCTGCCATCGTAAGGCCCGGTCAAGTAGGACATCCAGACTCTGTCACACACTCGTGGTGTTCCGTCAGGGTTGCGCATCTCCTTGAGCAAAGGTGCCGTCAGCGGATCCCTACCGATGTAGTCAAAAGTTCTGATCTCCGCATGACCTTCCATGTTGGACTGGCCCGCAAGGATGAAGACTTTAAGCGGTTTGGTTTCGGCGCTGGCGATGGAGACGCCGATCGCAAGAAACCCGGCGACGAGTGCGGTGAGTATTTGAGTTCGCATAGCATGAGTCCTTTGATTTCTGTCAAATCGCCCAACCGTTGTGGATTGATGTCCGCATGATGCAGATTTGGGATAGGTCTAGATTTGGCATCGTCGGTACATTCTAATCCATCGGCCCTCTGAGCGCGGGTACCGCTTCTCTGGCAGGTTGTTTTGTTTACGGTAACGTCGGAAAGCGTGATGCAACAGCGGTTTCACTTCTACTACGGTTGGATCCATGTGGTCATGGCCGCTTGGGCCATGGTAGCCACCCTACCCGGTCGGACTCATGGTCTTGGGTTAATTACCAAGCCACTTCTAGCGGACCTGGGATTGACGGAGTCGGCTTTCGCGCAGATCAACCTGTGGAGTTGTCTGTTGGGTGCGTTATTCGCGTTACCGATGGGATGGTTGATCGATCGCCTAGGCGTGCGATTGGCAGGAACCGTTGTGGTCGGATCGCTTTCGGCAAGTGTTTTTCAATTGACAAGAGTCGATGACGGAAATGACCTATTCCTGTGTTTAACACTGATCAGAGGGTTTGGGCAAAGCGCCCTGTCAGTCGTGAGCATCGCAATGATCAGTAAGTGGTTTCGGCAAAACCTAGCTCCGGCCATGGGGGTATACGCCGTGCTTCTTACCATCGGGTTCGTCTTCTCCGTGCTGGGCATGGGTTGGGCCATCGATCGTTATGGCTGGCGTGAAGCATGGAAGCTCCTAGGCTATGGGTTGGTGTTTCTGACGCCTGCGGTTTGGTTGCTTGTTCGCAGTACTCCTGAAGAGTTCGGAGTCGCGCCGGATCCCGAAGCCAAGGACGCCAATCGAGCCATGAATAGCGATCATGGTCTAGCCGACTTCACGCTTCTTCAAGCTCTTCTCACACCGACCTTTTGGATCATCGCATTGGCAACATCGGCCTTCAATCTCGTCTGGTCTAGTATCACCCTGTTCAATGAACCGATTCTTGATGAACTCGGATTCGATCAAAAAGCAGCAGTCGAAATGATGGCTTACCTAACTGGCCTTGGTCTTATCAGCAATCTTGTGGCAGGCAAGCTCGCTACACGACAGCGGATTGGAATGCTACTTGGTGTTGCCCTTATGGCACTGACTCTTGCACTCGCTTGGTTTCCCTCGATTCGATCGGCAATGCAATTGCGTTTGTACGGAGCCGTCATGGGGTTCGTCGGAGGGATGGTCACCGTCATTCACTTCTCGGCCTGGGGGCAGTTTTTCGGTAGAGCTGAAATAGGACGGATTCAAGGCGTCGCTCAAGTTCTCAGTGTACTTGCATCTGCGATCGGCCCAGTATGCGTCGCATGGTGCGCCGATCAGCAACATTCGCATTTACCAGCCTACTACGGGTTTGCAATTTTAACATTCTTTGCATCCATACTCTCCTTCTTGATGCCACTTCCAGTTGGCACGACCGAAGCCCGCAGTGCGCTAAGATGACATTAGAATATTCACTCATAGCATGGTCGATTCGACTCTCGATGTTGCTCTTTGTAATCGTTGTCGCTTGTCGAATCGTGGGCCCCAAGTCCCTCGTCGAGAACACCGTTACTAAGACCGTTTGGACTTGTGCTTTCGCGCTGTTCGTTGTGCATGTTCTAGCCTCGTTTCAGTTTGTGCACCATTGGAGCCATAGCGCAGCCTACCGAGCTACCGCCAAGCAGACCTTGGAGCTACTTGGCATTGAGGTCGGTACGGGGGTTTACTTCAATTATTTGTTTCTCGCTGTCTGGGCGGCTGATGTGGTCAATGCGTGGACGGATTTTTCGGTGGGTCGAAGGATGGTCCAGTGGTTACTACGAATCGGACTGATGTACATGCTCTTTATTGCATTCAATGGAGTCGTCGTTTTTGAGTCGGGATGGCTTCGCGCTATGGGGATTTCGCTCACAACCATACTTGTCGCAGCCTCGATGTTCCGCTTTTCACGCTTCTGGAAAAACAAGGACGAGCCAGTATTGAAGGTGGTGCATGACGATCGCGAAGAGCCCTAAGGAGCAATCGAAACATCGTGGCATCCGAAAATTCAGGCTACAGTTTCCGACATGTACTCAGGCCATCCGCAGCGGGCCAGACGACCATTGAGTATTTGGTTGAACAGTTTCGCCACTCGACCCGAGAGCAGTGGCTTGCGAGGATCCAGGCGCAAGAAGTTCGAGTCAACGGCATGATCGCAAACGGGGCCGAACGGCTCAAACCAGGAGGGATCTTGATCTGGGATCGACCAGGTTGGGCCGAAGAAGAGGTCCCAAGCGGCTATCAAATTCTCTATCGCGACGAGGTTTTGTTAGCAGTGGATAAACCGAGCGGACTACCTACCCTTCCGGGTGCAGGGTTTTATCAAAATACTTTGTTAACCCAAGTGCAGATTGAACATCCAACGGCTATCCCTCTTCATCGGCTTGGTCGCGCCACGTCGGGGATTGTGTTGTTTGCCTATGATCGAAGAACTTCGGCGGAAATGACCAAGCGTTGGGCGGAGGTTCAGAAAGAGTACCGTACGGTGGTACAAGGTATCGCGACCTTCGATTCGATTTGTATTCGCACGCCCATCGGCTTGATTCCCCATCCGCGACTCGGGAAAATCTTCGGTGCTTCGTGGGCTGGAAAAGCGTCGCGGAGCATGGTAGATGTTTTGCAACGCAGGGCGGATGACACGCTGTGTTCGGTCCAAATCATGACGGGACGGCCGCACCAAATCAGAATCCACCTTGCTTCTGTCGGCCATCCCCTTTTGGGTGATCCGGTGTACGGGCCGGGAGGGGGCATCGTCGAAGACCCTGGTTTACCGGGTGATGCAGGATATGTCTTGCATGCCCATCGGATGCAATTTCGGCATCCGACGTTGGGACGGGATATAGCGATCGAGGCCCCATTGCCTGTGTGCTTGCGGTAGCCACCTGTCGCCGGTAGCCACCTGTCGCCAGACGGTGGAGGCTTTACTCGCACCGCTACCACCGCTTGGGAGCGGATGGCTACGAAGAGCCGTAGCCACCTGTCGCTGGTAGCCACCTGTCGCCAGACGGTGGAGGTTTTATCCAGCGCCGTCCACCGCTTGGCAGCGGGTGGCGACGTAAGAAGCCCGGTAGCCACCTGTCCTGGGCTGTCGCAGACCCAAGATTGCGAGTTACTTCATGTTCGACTAGATTCTCCGGAGGGACACATTGCGGTCCATCCTATCCCACGGAAACATCTACCATGCTAATGTTGATTTTGCTCTTCTATGTTTTGCCTATCTATTTGGTTTTCTACCACTATAAGTGGATCGCGATGACGCGTTTCTGGAAGCTTGCGCTGCCTCTTCCTCCGATCCTTGCGATGGTTTTCCTCTGGTTTGCGATCGGTAGATTTACTCCAATCGTCTCTGATGCTTACGTTCAGGCCCCGGTTGTCCAAGTCGCCCCGCAGGTTGCCGGCGTGGTAACCCAAGTTTTGGTGCAGGACAATGTCTCGGTCAAAAAAGGGGCACCGCTGTTTCAAATCGATGCCGAAGCGTTTGAGTACCGCACTGAGCAAGCTCGCGCGAAAATGTTCGAATCCAAAGAGGTTTCACTCGGTTCGATCGCAACGCTCTACGCAGCCAACGAGTCGTTGAACCGAGCAGAAGCGAATCTTGCATCGGCTCGTAGTGGTGTCGAAAGTGCCGATGCGGATTTAGCGCTGACCCAAGCGTCGATCAATCGTGTT
>QWPJ01000111.1 GCA_003671195.1 Planctomycetota bacterium | reverse complement strand
GCTTGATCTCCCCGGCCGCCTTGGAAATCGAATCCGGAGCGACCACCGACTCGATATCGATCATGACCAATCCCGCAGGTCCGCTGAAGGCACCTTGGTAAAGCGGATCCAACGCGTAGTACTTCAGATCCGGAGCCGGGCCAAAGTAATTGGGGGCTGGAATGAACCGCAAACGGGCCGTCGGGCCGAGCACCAAACCTGCCGATGTCGATAAGTTCTCGAGATCGGTCCATCCGAATCCGGCTTCGAACTGCCAAAGGCCATTGCTAGAACCAGCGCTGGTGACGATGATCCCGGAACCTTGGGTCGAATCCGGATCGATCACTCCTCGCTCGATGATCTGGCCGACAGGAGTCCCACTGGGGCTGCGATCATCCTCCTGGACGTCGTCCATGAAACTAGTCGTCGCTTGGGGGGAATCGTTGACCGATTCGACTCGCACCCGAACCACCGTCGTGCCTCGGAAACTCCCTTTGGTCAAAGCGATTTCGATCCGTCGGTCAAAGGTATCGGGCGATTCACCCCGAGCTTCAAACCGAATGCATTCAACGAGCGACTCGATCGCCGACTGGGTCGCAAACGAAGTGAAGTTAATCACCAGCGAGGTGTCGGATGCTCGCGTGATCGATCCGATTTGACTCCCGTTGTAAACCAACACCGAATCGACTTCCGAAAGCCCTTCGACCAACGAGTAGTCGAACGTCAGAATATCCGTCGCACCCGCAGAGGGCTTCATCTCCAGGGCGAGCGAACCGGACGAATAATCGCCAGGAGCCAAATCGATGACCTTGGCCCAATTGGCTATCGCCTTGGCCGGCTCGTTTTCGACGTAGGTAAGCGATGCGTTCGAGACGGCGACCCCAAAGGCCACCGGCATCGATCCGGTGATCAAGTACTGACCGATGCTACCATAGTCGCTGTATCCATCCGGAGGATTGTTGGTCGGACTGCCAAACCCCACCCCATCAATGCTCAAGTAATAAATCCCAGCAGAGATCTGCAGACCCGAGAAGCCCGCGCGCATGCCAACTGGATTCGACGTGGCAATCAAAGTGCCCGAAGCATCATAGAGCCTGGCTTCGACATCCAGGTTGGTGCTTTGCGTCGCCGGCCAGTAGTTGGTATTGAACAGCGCCGATTCGATCGATGGCACAAACGAACCATCCGACATTCTGGTCCACGCTTGGGTGATGTAAGGGTCGATCAAAAGATCGAGCGTTCCGGATCCAGCTTGGAACTGAAAGTAATCCAAATCGTTGGAACGTTCTATCAACCCTAATTGACGAAAAACCACTCGGTCCGACGCGTCGATCGGACCGGTCAACTCCGTGGCCGAAGTCTCCAGGTTACTATGGTCATCTTGAAGGATTCCAAAACCGTTGGCCGGACTGATGATCACCGCGATATCGTCAGGCCCAGAGCCGTAGTTCGCGTTGGCCCCACCGTTGTTGCTGCCCAAGTAAAAGCCATTGTCCCAGGAGGTGATGTTCCGATCGTAAGGTGCTCCCATGATCGGGCCCCAACTGGTCTCCCCTGCCCCGCCGTGACCTCCATAGTACTCAGCATTTTGCTGGAACGGATTCTGGGCATTGGTCCCATCATGCGAAAGCCCCAGCGAATGCCCTACCTCATGGCTGACTGCCAAGGTAGCTTGCTCGGGCACAGCATTGAAAACGTAGCAAGGGGTGTCGGTCGCACCGGCCTGGTTGTAGCCCCAACGGAAACTACCGATGTATGCGACCCCGCCCGCTCCTGGTGCCGGAAAGTCGTCGGGAGTCATCACCACACGAATCCCCCAACGGTTGTCGTTTCCTCCCGTATTGACCAAAGCCGCCTCGCCGGGATCCTCGGTCGTCACGTTGATATCAAACGACGAAAAGTCCGCTGAGACCTGCTGCCAAATCGTTTGGACCGCTCGGAGCTCTCGGTCGGTAAACGCAGCGCCGTTGCCGTCCAAATCGTAAGCTGGCGAGATGATCGGATCGCGACCCCGACCGGCGTTCCAAGGTGTTCCTCGGGCGGTAAAACCGTCAAAGTCTAGATAAACCGTCTTGGTCGCCGACGGTCGACTATGGAGTTTGAACGTGTCGTCCAATGGCACAAAACCCTGCGGCCCATCTCCAGCAGACCCATTTCCAGAAGACGAGCCCCCCGAAGCTCCCCCGATGGCCGGCGGCGCAGGAATAAAACCGATCTGATTACCAAACGGATCCATGTAGGTATCCGCCGCCATCAATGCCCGTGTTTCAAGCCCTTCGAGGAAAAGCTTGCGAAAAGATTGCCTGTTTCCACGATACGAGCGACGCCAAGGACGGGAAAAGAACATGCAAATGGCCCTTAGAATACAAAAAACCAAATCTTTCGACCTGCGTTATCGTAGATCACAAACCCTCATAGGACAAGTTTTTTAGGCTTTTCCGGCCCGGATACCCGACAATTCGCACGTAAAACCGCAAGAAAACTCTGCCTGCCTCAGGAACAACCCGGCAGACAGAGTTTTGTAGCCCCGGTTTTTTAATACCTGATCCCCCGAGGCCTTCTCAGTCGGCCAGCGACTTGCGAATCCGCATCCCGTAGAACGACCTCCAAAGGAAATAAGCCGCAATCGCGCAGAATAGGCAGGCACAAGCCGCAGTCAAACCGGCCCCTTGCTTCTTTTCCATCTCGACGGCCAAAGCCACTGCCAAAAGTCCAAAAAGCGTCGTGAACTTGATCACAGGATTAAGGGCCACGCTCGAAGTGTCCTTAAACGGATCCCCCACCGTATCCCCAACGACCGTCGCGTCGTGGAGCGGTGTCCCCTTCATCTTCATCTCGACCTCGACAATCTTCTTGGCGTTGTCCCAAGCTCCCCCGGCATTGGCCATGAAAATCGCTTGGTACAACCCGAAGATCGCTATCGAGAACAGATATCCGATGAAGAAAAACGGTTCGATGAACGCTAAGCCCAATGTCACAAAGAATACGGCCATGAAGATGTTGAACATCCCGTTCTGAGCGAAAACCGTACAGATCTCGACGACCTTCTTGGAATCCTCAATACTCGCCTTGGTCACCCCGTCGAGCTTGATGTTCCGCTTGATGAACTCAACGGCCCTATAAGCCCCGGTGGTGACCGCTTGGATCGATGCTCCTGTAAACCAGTAGATGATCGCACCCCCTGAGATCAGCCCCAAGACAAACGGAGCATGCAAAAGCGAAAGCTTGGCGATCGCCGCCGAGTCGTTAAGCCCGTCGGTCAGACCCATGATGATCGAGAAAATCATCGTCGTTGCACCCACGACGGCCGTCCCGATAAGAACCGGCTTGGCCGTCGCTTTGAACGTGTTGCCCGCACCATCGTTCTCCTCAAGCAAATGCTTGGCCGTCTCGAAATCCGCATCGATTCCAAAATCGTTCTTCAATTCCGACTTGATGTTCGGAATCGTTTCGATCAACGAAAGCTCATAAACGCTCTGCGCATTGTCGGTCACCGGACCGTACGAATCGACAGCGATCGTCACAGGTCCCATCCCTAGAAATCCAAAGGCGACCAAACCGAATGCAAAAACTGCCGGAGCGACCATCAAGGCCGATAGCCCTCCGTTGGCTCCATCCATCGTGGCGATCCAATAAGCGACAGCCATTAGCCCCGTGATGCTCGCACCGAGCCACAGGCACGAAAAGTTACCAGCGACCAATCCCGATAGGATATTCAACGACGGACCACCCTCTTGGCTGCTGGTGACCACCTCGTGGACGTGCGCCGAGGAGGTCGAGGTAAAGACCTTGACCAACTCAGGAATGATCGCACCGGCAAGCGTCCCGCAGGAAATAATCGACGAGAGCTGCCACCAAAGATTCTGATTCCCATTCAAATCTGGAATCAACAGGTAGGAGAAAACAAAGGTCGTAAGCACCGAGAGGACACTCGTGACCCACACCAATCGGGTCAGAGGCATCTCGAAATCCATCTTCTTGGAATCCGCATAACGAGCCTTCGTCCAAAGCTCATTGAAGTAATACGCCGCGACCGACGTGATGATCATCATCGCTCGCATCACAAAGAGCCATACCAAGAGCTTGACCTGAATTTGCTCGTAGTTCGCTCCGGCCGATTTCTCGGTGATCGCAAGCAAAATAAAGGTGATCAAGGCTACCCCTGTCACGCCGTAGGTCTCAAATCCATCGGCGCTCGGGCCGACCGAATCCCCGGCATTGTCCCCCGTGCAGTCGGCGATCACGCCTGGATTCCGCGCATCGTCCTCTTTGATCTTGAACTCGATCTTCATCAAGTCCGAACCGATATCGGCAATCTTGGTGAAAATACCACCAGCGATTCTCAGAGCCGCCGCCCCGAGACTCTCACCGATCGCAAACCCGATAAAACATGCCCCGGCATAATCGCGAGGTAAAAACAACATGATGCACAGCATCAAAAAAAGCTCGACGCTAATGAGCATCATGCCGATGCTCATCCCGGCCTTCAAAGGTATCGCATAGACCGGATAAGGCATCCCCATGAGACTCGCATGGGCGGTTCGCGAATTGGCGAACGTGTTGACCCGAATTCCGAACCAAGCGACCATGTAACTGCCAAGTATCCCGATGACACTAAACAGAATGATGATCATGACCTTCGGGACCGGTTGCTGCTGCAATAACCCGAAATACAAAACCATCACCACGGCGATGACCACCCAAAGCCCGGCTAGGAATTTGCCCTGAGTCAGCAAGTACGTCTTGCACGTCTCGTAAATCAACTCCGAAACCTCCAGCATGCTGCTGTGGACCGGCATGTTCTTAAGCTGGTTGTAGATCAAATACCCAAAAATCAATCCAGCCACGCAGACGACCAAGCCCCCCATAAGCCATGTTCGACCCGGAAATCCCATGAAATCCGCTCCGTTGAGGTCGGGCAGTTCCAAGTCCGCCTCGCCGTGCATCTTGCCTGCTTCGTCGGCCAGCAAAACACCACCGGGTATCGATGCCGTCGCTAAAAACGCTGCAAAAAACAACGCCAGGTACAACCAACGGCCAGAGCCACCGCTCAGAAACTTGCTCATCATAGTCATGAGTGTTCCACCCTAAATGAACGCCAAGGAAACGGATATAAGCTCGCAAGGAAAAGCACCCTTGGAGCCACCTCGTTGGCGGTTTTTCCGCCATCGAGGTTTTTTCAAGGAGAGTAGGGTAATCTCAGAGCAAACGGAGTTCAAGCAGACAAAAGGGAACTCTTTGGATTTTTCTACCGCTTAAGGAGCACCCTAAAGGGGATTTAATTTCCTTTAGCTTCATTTGCCATCCTCAACAGATCGCTTGGAGCCGCGGCCGCTTTGGGGCGCTTCATAACCCACTAAATGACAAAAGGCCCAGGTCCGCATTGCGATCCTGAGCCTTTTTGGGAATCCACTATCGGGCAACCTGCGGGATGACTAGAGGGGGGGTGCCTAAGTTACCGTGGGCTCGACCCGGGGCATCGAACTGATCACCTTGTCGATCAAACCGTACGAGCAGGCCTCTTCGGGATCCATGAACCGATCGCGATCGGTATCCTTTTCGATCTGCTCGAGACTCTGCCCGCAGTGCTTGATGAGAATCTCGTTGAGCCGACGCTTGGTCCGCTGGAACTCTCGTAGATGGATCGAGATCTCCTCGGCCGTTCCTTGCATCCCGGCTAAAGGCTGGTGGATCATGATCCTCGAATTGGGAAGCGAAAACCGCTTGCCCTCGGCTCCAGCGGTCAACAAGACAGCTCCCATCGATGCGGCTTGGCCGATGCAATACGTGGCCACGTCGCAGGAGACAAACTGCATCGTGTCGTAGATGGCCATCCCGGCGCTGACGCTACCACCAGGACTGTTGATGTACATATGGATATCTGCCTTGGGATCGTCAGACTGCAAGAACAGCATCTGGGCGACCAGTGCGTTGGCGATCTCATCGTTGACATCGGTCCCCAAGAAGATGATGCGGTCTTTGAGTAGCCGACTGTAGATATCGTACACTCGTTCTTCGCGACCGGACTTTTCGACGACATAAGGGATCATTGGCATGGGTTTTCCTCAAACTACCTATCGTTGGGCTGAATGCCTTGGGGGACTACTTCTCTTCCTGAACTTGCTTGATCAAGATTTCATCGACAATTCCATACGCCTTGGCTTCCAAGGCGGTCAAGAAATAGTCTCGATCGGTGTCTCGAGCGATTTGGTCGGCTGTCTTGCCGGTATGCTTGGCCAGAATGTCGTTGAGTTGCGATCGGAGCCTGAGAATCTCCTTGGCCTGAATCTCGATGTCCGAGACCTGACCACGCACACCACCATGAGGCTGGTGGACCATGACCGTGCTGTTGGGCAAACAATAACGCTTGCCAGCCGTTCCGCCAGCGAGCAAGACTGCCGCACCACTAGCGGCCTCGCCGACACAGTACGTTGCAATCGGGCACGAAACCATCTGCATCGTGTCGTAGATCGCAAGCGTTGCTCGGACCTCACCTCCAGGCGAGTTGATGTAAAAGTGGATGTCCTTGCGGCGATTCTCGCTCTGCAAGTAAAGCAACTTCATGACCAATTCGTTGGCGTTGCCAGCGTAGATCTCGCCTTGCAAAAAGACGATCCGATTCTCCAGCAGCAAATCCCCGAGGGTCATCTGACGCTGGCGTTGGTAGCCTTGATAAGCAGACGCGTTATGGATGGGAGGAAAACTCGGCAAATCGTTCACGGATGGGTTCCTTTTCAGACAATGGGTCGCCAGGACGCTGTGTATCTTTCGCATTCGACGCGCTTTGGCAAGGCCACCGACAAAGAAACCGCTTGGCAAGCAGCGAAATTCTCAGAGACCAAAAGGCTTGCAGTGCCGAATTGAAGGTGATTTGATGGGTTTTCCCACACCAAAAATCCTAGTGCCCCCAAAAGACTGCTAGTCGGCCACGACGTCGAAAGCTCCCGATGCATCGTACGCGTCGCCTTGTTGCAAAATGTCCAGTACACGCTGCATGTCGGCCGGGAGCGGCGCGGTGATCGTCAGCTTCTTTTGAGTCTTGGGATGCTCGACTTGGATTTCCAACGCAT
>QWPJ01000156.1 GCA_003671195.1 Planctomycetota bacterium | reverse complement strand
TCGAACTTTCCTTTTTCGACGATGCTCGCGATGGTGTTGATCACCGGAGCAAAACCGAAAACAAGCGGCATGATGAAGATCGGTTTGCCGCCGTAGGTAAACGCCAAGATGATCCCAAGGGCACCCATCGCTCCGCACGTCCCGGCAAGGATCGACCAGATCATGCCTGGTATTCGGTAGCCGCTGGTCTGGTGCATAGCCATCGATTCGAGCAGCACCACGGGGATGATCACAGCGATCAGGAAATAGGCGATTCCGACGCAGCAGAAGGGACGCAGTCGCGACCCACCCATCTTGGATTGTCCGATGTGCAGGAATGGGCCATAGGAGCCCCAACACAGAACGGCTAAACCGATCGAGAGCCCGACAGCTAGCCAATTCAACGCGACCTCGCCGTCGACGGCTTTGGGCTGCGGTTTGTTCAAGAACACACCGATCATTCCCAGGGCGACCATGGCCATACCGACGAGAAACATCGGCTTGATCTGCTTAAAGGACTTGTTCAGGTAGGACGTCAGCAGCGTGTTGACGACCGGGGCTCCGCCGAAGACGATCGGCATGACAAAGATGGCTTGGGCTTTGAACGCCAGAGCCAGCGTCACCCCGAGTGCTCCGAGAGCCCCGACGGTCCCGGCAAACAACGACATGACTGTTCCACTGACGGACCAGAATCCCGTCTCGCGTTTGCGGTTAAGCAACGCGACGGGGACCAAAACTGCGATAAGAAAATAGGCAAGTCCGACCCCGACAAACGCTCGGAGCGAAACTCCGATTTCCCCCTGGAAGGTCTTCTCTTTGAGCTCCATCAAGGAAGTTCCTTTGTGGAGCACGATGCCGTAGATTCCCCAAAAGAAGGCAGTCATTGCGGTAAAGAGCAAGACGAAAGGAAGTTTAGACATGGATGCTCTTTTAGGAAGTGAAATGCCAGGGGAATATAAAGCGAATCGATCTACAGTAACCTAGCGGCAAAATGATTGAACCGCAAAATGAATGAACCACACAATTATTTAACCGCGAGCATGCGTTCCAGGGCGATGAGCGACCAATTAGCGACGTCCTCTTTGACGTGGATCTGATTGACAACCGTGCCTTGGACGATGTTCTCGAGGCTCCAACAAAGATGCGCAAGATCGATTCGATACATCGTCGCGCACATGCAGACCAGGGGAGACAGGAAGTGGATTTGTTGTTCTGGGTGTTGTTCTTTGAGGCGATTGACCAAGTGGAGTTCGGTGCCGATGGCCCATTGGGAACCGGGTGGAGCTTTCTTGACCGTCTCGATGATCTTGCTCGTCGAACCTGAGATGTCGGCGATGTCGTTGACCTCTTGAGGGCATTCTGGGTGCACCAGGATTTGGATCCCGGGATACTTTTCGCGGAACTGATGGACGTGGGAAGCTTGGAACATCTGGTGGACCGAGCAGTGCCCCTTCCACAAGATAACTTTCGAGTCCTCGATGGCTTGTTGGCTGTTTCCGCCGTGCTCTTCTTCGTGAGGGTTCCACACGGGCATTTGGGAATTGGGAATTCCCATCTTCAGGGCCGTGTTTCGACCGAGATGCTGGTCGGGGAAGAAGAACACCCTTTTGCGTTGAGCAAACGACCATTCCAGGACCGCTTTGGCGTTGCTGCTTGTGCAGACGATCCCGCCATGTTTTCCGCAGAAGGCTTTGAGGCTCGCGGCGCTGTTGATGTAGGTCACCGGAGTGAGCTCTTGGGTGTCGATCACTTCGGAGAGTTGGCTCCAAGCCGACTCGACTTGACGGATCGCGGCCATGTCGGCCATCGAGCATCCGGCGGCCATATCCGGCAGGACGACGGCCACGCGTTGACCCCTGCGCTCTTTGAGCTTCTCGGGTCGATTGGCCAGGATGTCTGCCGTCTCGGCCATGAAGTGCACACCGCAGAAAACGATGTTGCGGCAATCGGGGCTATCGGCAGCGAGCTTGCTCAATTGGTACGAGTCGCCCGTCAGGTCCGCATGCTGGATAACTTCGTCCTGTTGGTAGTGGTGCCCCAGGATGAGCAAGCTTTTGCCGAGGGTTTTTTTCGCCTTTGCGATCCGCTCGCAAAGCTCTTCGTTGCCAAGTTGGCGATAGGGAGCAAAGGGTTTCGACGAGTCGAGGGTTGCGTTGATCATGCTAGTTCCCAGAGCGTAGGGTCCTTGGTTGGGCCCAAGGGTGAATTATTGTTTGCCGCAGTAGTCGATTGCGGCTGCGATTTCCGTTTTGAGACGGAAGCGTTCGACGATACGATCGATGTAGCCGTGTTCGAGTAAAAATTCGCTGGTTTGGAAGCCTTCGGGAAGCTCGATTCGGATGGTGGCTTTGATGGTCCTCGGACCGGCAAACCCGATCAGGGCCTTCGGTTCGGCGAACACCAAATCGCCAAGGCTTGCGAAACTCGCCGCCACGCCACCCATCGTCGGGTTGGTCAGGACGCTGATGAAGAAGCCACCTGAGGCATGGTAGCGAGCCAGGGCCGCAGAGACCTTGGCCATCTGCATGAGCGACAAAATCCCTTCGTGCATGCGTGCGCCACCCCCCGAACCGCTGACGATGATCAAGGGGAGATGATGTTCGGTAGCCCGCTCGATGAGCCTGGTGAGCCGTTCGCCGACGACCGAGCCCATGCTGCCCATGATGAACGCCGAGTCGGTCACTGCGATCGCCACGCGGCGGGCCCGGATCATGCCCGTGCCGCACAAGGCCGCGTCGGTCAGACCCGTGCGAGCTTGTTCGGAGGTAAGCCGATCGGCGTACGATTTTTTGTCCGAAAATCGCAGGGGGTCCGAAGGCAAGACATGCTCGTCTTGGGCCTCAAAGGTCCCGTCGTCGAGCAATTGGGCGATTCGCTCCCAGGCCGATACGTAGTTGTGGTAGCGGCACTTGGGGCAAATGCTCAAGTTCTTCTCGAGCTCCTTGCGGTAGATCGACTCCCCGCAGCCAGGGCATCGGACCCAGAGCCCCTCGGGTATTCCTCGTTGGGTAGCGGGCACTTGCCCGGAATTCGGTTCGGTATTGGACGGATCAGCGATGGCCATGACTCGACGGTTGCTAGGGGGAATTCACCAGGGGCCCGTGGGTCTAAGTTTTAGCCTGAGTGTTTCGCTAGGGCAATTGATCCTCGGGAGCAATCTAGGCCATGAGTTTCAGGGAGTCTTTCTCCGAGTCGATCATTTCCCAGGTTCCGTCATCGCATTCGGACTTCCAAAAGTCGTCGAAAGGCGAGGATTTCAGTTGCGTGGCGACCAGGGTGGCCAAGGGCTCAGGGATCACGACCGCGATGACCTCTTTGGCGTGCTTTCTCTGGAGTTTCTGAAGTTGTTTAGCGACCCGGCGCAGCGCTTCGGCCAGCGTTTCTCCCTCGGGGGGATGGAACGAATTGGGGTCTTCCTGGACCTGGCGATACACCTTGGGCTGCTGACGCTTGATCTCCTCGATGCACTTGCCCTCCCAAAGGCCGTGGTCGAGGTTGCGGAGCCAATCGCAGATTTTCCACCTGCAGTTGGCTTTTTCTGCGAGCATCTTGGCCGTGTCGCTGGCCGATTCGCAAGGACCGCAGTAGATCATCGCGATAGGATATTTAGAGATCTGATCGATCGCTAAGAGGACTTGCTGTTTCCCGACTTCGGATAAAGGAATATCTAAACTCCCTTTCATCCGTTCCTGCTCGTCGAGGGCCGTGGCACCTGGACGAACGACCAACACTTGACTCATACACCTAGAACTCCAAAAAGACTACGCGTCGGACCCGGCCCCAAAGGGCTTGATTTGGCATCGCAATCGCGTCATCGCTTGGCAGTAATCTGCTTCGCGGAAAATGGCCGAGCCCACGACAAGCAGGTCGGCACCATGGGACGTGACCGAAGCGATGGTTTGGCTGTTGATTCCACCATCGACCTCCAAAAGGAGGTTCGGTCCAAAGGTTTTACGAAGGTATTTCAGGCGTTCCAAAGCGACCGGATTGAAGGCTTGGCCCCCAAAACCCGCTTGGACACTCATGACCAGCACCAAGTCGCATTCGGGGACAAACCGCAGCAATGCTTCCATCGGGGTCGTTGGATTGATAGCAAGTCCGGCGGCCACCCCTGCGGAGCGAAGTTGGGCGAGCAACTCCGAGGGCTCAGGCGCTGCCTCTATATGAAACGTGATGCAATCGGCCCCAGCATCGACAAAGGCCTTAGCAAACCGCTCGGGCGATTGAATCATCAAGTGCACGTCGATCTTGAGCGACGTGACCCGACGCAAGGACTCGACGATCGGCATACCATACGTCAGGTTCGGTACGAATTGACCGTCCATAACATCCAGATGGAGCGCCTCGACCCCAGCCTCCTCGAGACTCTCGACCTCTCTCTGCAGATTGGCAAAATCGCACAGAAGCAACGAGGGCAGAATCGCTGGGCGAATCCCCTGGAATACTTCGAGAGTTTGCTCGACACGCGAACCGATTTGGCTCATAAAGGATATGCATGCAAGGAATGGCAGGTTCGAATCGACCCGCTCGACGTAATCCACCATAAAGCCCCGCCGGGGCTTGTACAAGAGGCAAAATTTTGTGCAGCGGCCAAGCAACCCAAAAAACCACCAAAAAGGAGGGGGCGTGTCGGAAGGAAAATCTAGCGATTGCGGGCCTTTAGAGCCTGAACAAACCAACGAGCCCAAGATTCCAGAAACCGAGAAATCTTCGCCGCCACCTTCGAACGATCCTCTGGCAGGAAACTTCGGATTCCGCAAGGCCGCACAAAAGGTCCGAGATTTTCCTCAGACTCCCGGCGTCTACCTGATGAAAGACGCCTCTGGGGTGGTGATCTACATCGGCAAAGCCAAAAACCTCAGGTCGCGAGCCGGAAGCTACTTCCAGTCGACCGCCGCCCAAGAAGCCCGAACCGCCGAATGGATCGGCGAGATCGCCGATATCGACTTCATGGAATGCGACAGCGAAGTCGACGCGCTGCTGACCGAAAACCGACTCGTCAAAGACATCCAACCACGTCACAACAAAGACCTCAAAGACGACAAGTCCTTCCCCTACCTGATGATCACCACCCACGAAGACTTTCCGCGTGTCGAGGTGACAAGGTCCCCCAAAATCAAAGGGGCAAAGCTGTTCGGGCCCTTTACCAGCGCCGGGCAATTGCGAGGGGCATTGCAAGTCATGCAACGGGTCTTCCAATTCCGAACCTGCTCTCTGGATATCGAAGAAAACGATCCGCGCTGGCAATGGTTCCGACCCTGCCTATTGGCCTCCATCGAGCAATGCTCGGCTCCTTGCAACCAGCGAATCAGCAAAGAGGACTACCGACGCGACATTCGACGCCTCCAAACCTTCCTCGAAGAAGGTGGACAAAAACTCCTCGGACAGATGCGCCAAGAAATGCTCGATGCTTCCAAACAACTCGACTTCGAACGCGCCGCAAAACTTCGCGATGAAATCCAACTCCTGGAAAATCTCAACCGTCGCGGCGAAATCGATACCCACGCGCAACCCGAAGTCTTCTACATCGACCCAAAACGCGGTATGCGCGGTCTCCGCAAAGTCCTCGGCATGGATCGTGACCCCCGCGTCATCGAAGGAATCGATATCGCACACCTAGCCGGCCAAGACACCGTCGCCTCCTTGGTCCAATTCCTCGACGGACTACCCTTCAAACCCGGATACCGCCGCTACAAGATCCAAGGAGTCGAAGGCATCGACGATTACCGCTCGATCCACGAAGTCGTCGCGCGACGATTCCGTCGGATGGCCGACCAAGAGGAAACATTCCCCGATCTACTCATGATCGATGGCGGAAAAGGCCAACTCAATGCCGCTCTGGCCGCCTTTCGCGACTGCGATCTGACTCCCCCTGTCCTGGTCTCCCTAGCCAAACAAGACGAAGAAATCTTCCTCCCCGGCCAAAAAGAACCCATCCGCCTGGGCCGCGATTCCTTCGCATTGCGATTGCTCCAATACGTGCGCGACGAAGCCCACCGATTCGCACAACACTACCACCACCTGCTCCGCCGCAAAAGCGCCTTCCGCAGCGCCAAGGACCCGAAAAAAGGAGAACCCCCTCGTCAAAGAACCCCAAGACCCAAAAAAGACCCCGATACCCCAACCCCATAACTTCAGATCCCCCAAGCCTCGCTTACCCCCGCCCAACCGGCACAGCCCGCAGAAACCCAACCAGATTTTCGAATTCTTTTCGAGCCCTCGGGAATATACTAAAGTCCGTGTTGACCACCGGACCTAGCATGGAATCTGATTACTAGCAGTTCCGTCAACACCCCAAGACTTTTCGGACTCCCTATTTGGACTCCCCTTCCGGACTCCCTTCATGATCTACAAACACTCCGCCAGACTCGCCCTCGGCTCGGCCATCGCACTCGCCTCGAGCCCGTGGACACTCACGGAAAGTGCCCACGCCCAATGCTGCTGGGGCTGCAAACCACAAGCTCCTTACCCTGTCGGTAGCCCCTATCCAGTCGCCAATACCTATCCGGCTACCAATCCCTATGCTGGCGCCAATCCGGCCCCCCAAGCGGGCAGCTATGCCGCCGGCCGACCGACGATCCCCGTAGTCCCTATCACGCCATCCTACGGTTCGACCCCAAGCTACTACGGCAACTACGGAATGCTCCCCCCAGCAAGCGGAAACGCTCTTCCCAACGGGTTCCCCCAATCCGTCGCTTCGGCCATGCCCACAGCAGCCTATGATACCCAGTGGCAACGCACGCCCGTGACCTACTACCGCCCCGTGACCCAGTTCGATCCTAACTACGGCACAACAGTCACCTCGCTCCAACCCTGCACGTCGTATCAGTACCAAGCCCAACGCGTTCCGATGGTCGCCCCGACCCCCGTCGGCGGTGCCTACGCCCAAGCTTCCAACCAATGGCCAGCGATCAACCAACCCGGATACTATCCCACGGGTGTTGCGAACGCCTATGCGATGAACCCTGTCCCTCTTGCCAATCCCAACACCCCCCTGCCCGGCTCCGCGGTCGCTCCACCGACCTACCCACAAGTCCAATACCTGCCACCCAACGGCACCGTACCGGCCAGCGCGATGAGCCCCGGTTCAGCGACTTTTCAAGCCAACACAAATCAAGGTCTCTCCAGCGCCGTCTATTACGGCTCTCCGACAACAAACCTAGCTCCCCCCAACGTCCCGGGCGCCTCGTCGATCGTCCCGATGGGACCTGTGACGTATCTACCTGGCTCCTCTCTACCTGGCTCCTCTCCACCGGGGTCCTCAAATCCAAACCCAGTCCTTCCACCCAGCCCACCCAGCGGTGCGACGCTCGATCCAGAAGCCGCCCGCGCGCCGACTTGGCCACCACCACCCAGCGTCGCTCCACCCAGCGTCCCATCACCCAGTGCTCCACCAACCAGCGCCGCTCCTTCGACCTCCTCGGCCGGACTCTGGAGCGATCGCGATGAGCGCGTCGCGAAAATGTCGCCGATGACTCGGCTCCCGATGGTGCCGATCGATCGGCCCATGGCCAACGCTGCTCCAACCTATCCGACAAGCCGATCGGTCTCGAACGATCCGGCTGCCATCGCTAGCCCATTCCCAGGCTCCTCGGCAAGCAATCCAGCGACATCCCCTACTCTCCCTACTTACCAACCAAGCACCAAAACTCTCAACGCAAAACCGCTCGTGGCGCCTGAAGGATTCGATGGCAAACCCCATTGGAACCCGAAGCTTCTTCCGCCATCGGCATCGCCTGTTGAAGACAAAGTGGCTAAGCTTTCCACCGCATCTCTGAAATGATCCCTTGGCAAACCAACGCTTTGCGAGGACCCAACCGATGGTCGGGCCGCAGTGTCTTGGAACTCTACCTTCCTCCAGAAGCAGCGTTCCGAAGTGCACCTCCACTGGCTCGCGTCGTCAAACCCTTAGCCGACTTTCTGGATTCAGGGCGATTTACCACCACCCACCCTGAGAGCATCTCCTCGGCACGATCGGTCCTGGATCGACTCAGCGCGACACCTCAGACGCAAGCGACCTGGGCGGAAGTCTGGCTCAGGATCGCCCAGTGGATGTCGGCCATGTCCGGAGTACCGGTCGCCTGGCTCGAACCCGCCGAATCTTTAGCCTCCGACGAGGATTGCGAAAGCCAATGGGTGCTCCCCCTGGAGATGGAAGAAGAACTCCTGGCCTGCAAGTGCTTCGGTCTTGCGCACGAGTGGATCGAAGCCTGCCAACGTGGGGACTCCTATCCTATCGCATCGAAGTTTCGCGAACTTTTTGATTATGCCGACGACATCCGTTTAGGACCTAGTTCTCGAGCGATCCTCGATGCGGCAAAAGCCCGTGGTATCCCTTCCTATCGACTCACCTCAGGCTCCTTGTGCCAACTGGGCGAAGGCAAGCACCAACGCCGGATTTGGACCGCCGAGACCGATGCGACCAGCGCCATCGGCGAATCGATCGCAAGCGATAAAGACCTCACCAAACGACTTCTGCGCAACGTCGGTGTGCCAATCCCACTGGGCCGGTTGGTCACAAGCCCGCAGGACGCTTGGGCCGCCGCATTGGAAGTCGGCTTACCCGTCGTCGTCAAACCTAAAGACGCCAATCACCAACGCGGGATCTCCATCGAATTGACCCAACAGGACGAGGTGATAAAGGCTTACGATTGGGCGATCGAAGACGGCCAAACAGGCCATGTCATGGTCGAACAGTTCGCGCGCGGACAACATCACCGGTTGCTCGTCGTGGGCGATCGGATGGTAGCGGCCAGCCGAGGACACTTCGAAACCGTCACCGGCGACGGTCGCTCGTCGATCGAACAACTCGTCGGAATCTTGAACCAGGATCCACGGCGAGGAGAAGCTTACACCGATCCGCTAGGGGTTTTAAAACTCGATGCGGCGGCCAAGATCGAGCTGTCCAAACAGGGGCTCACCGTCGAATCGATCCCCGAGGCCCACCGCGAAGTCTTGATCCGCCGCACCGGAGATTTAACCGCCGATTGCACCGATGAAGTCCACCCACAAACCGCAGCACAAGCCGTCTTGGCTGCCCAAGTCGTCGGATTGGATGTCGCCGGCTTGGATGTGCTAGCCGAAGACATCTCCGCTCCGCTGGCCCCACAGCGCGGAGCAGTCGTCGAGGTCAACGCTGGACCGTCCCTCTCGTGCCATGTCGCTCCGATGTTCGGAAACCCACGACCAGTCGGCGAGGCAATCGTCGAAATGCTCTTTCCAGCATCCAGCTCATGGGTGATCCCCATCCATGGCCTGCTCGCTTCGGCCTACGATGAACCTTGCAAAAACCAAGTTCAAAGCTGGATGCAGGAACAAATTGCAAAGGGCTTGACCGCCGCATCGGTCGTCCCCGGATCGGTTCAGATCCAAGACCAATGCATCGATTTAGAGGATTGCGATACCCGAACGAGAGCCTTGGCTGCACTGGGCAACCCTAGGGTTGAGATCCTGCTGGTGGTCTTGAGCCCGAGGGATTTGCTCGGCCATGGACTACCGGTCTGGCGCCTGGACGAATTGAGACTCGTCGATGGAGCGATCGAGAGTATCAGAGCGTCGGGGACCGAAGAGGTTTTCCGAGTGCTGCGAAACGCGATGCCTCTCGAAGCCCAGCCGAAGTGGCTCCATGGGACCTAAGACCAAAGCCAAAAAAGAACGCCGATGCTGGACGGCTGGACTGGGTGTGTGGTTTACCCTCTCGATCCTCGCATCGATCCCCGCTTGGGCAGCGATGTATGTCCACCGTAACTGGAGCGACAACAGCCTCTTTGAGATGGCCAACCATACCCACTGGCACTTCGCTCTCGGGATGCTCTGTGTCTGCCTGCTCGACGTGGTCTTGAGGTGGTTGAACCATTGGCGCGCTCCATGGATCTCCCGCACGCTTCATGCAGCGATCTTGCTGATCCCAACGGTCTACCTCTGCGCTCTTGCCGAACCGTGGACGGCACTGAAGCTTGCCGATTGGCGAACCGACAAACCGACCAAACCGCTTTCGATCGCATCGTGGAATGTGTTCATTCAAAACCATGAATTCGATACCATCGAGAAGACCATCGAGAGTCTCGATGCCGACGTGGTGCTGCTGATCGAGGTCACGCCCGAACACCGCAAAGGACTCATGACGCTGGACAAGAAGTACCCGTACTCGAAGTGGTCTCCTCGATCCAACACCCAGGGACTTGCGATCCTAAGCCGTATCCCAGGGATCAAGTTCCAGGAGCGGATCACAGGCCCATCGCAGATGCTATCGCTCGAAGCGGTGATCCCCAAGGGCGACTATGCGGACGAGCCAATCCGATTGTTGGGTGTCCATACCGCATCCCCCAACCAGAACGGACGCTTTAGGGTTCGCGACGAACAACTTCTCGAGATCGCAGCATGGGTCCAACAATCCGACCTCGAATCGATCGTCATCGGGGATCTGAACATCACCCCCTGGAGCGATGGATTCGGGCGATTGATCCGCCAAGCAGGTCTTATCGACACACGCCGATACCGAGGCTTCTTTGCGACTTGGCCATGCGGCTTGGGAGTCGTTGGAATCCCGATCGATCATGCCCTGGTCACCCCAGGCCTGCGCGTGATCGATCGAGAGTCGGGCTTTACGAACATCGACTCAGACCATCAGTGGATCCGCATGTGCGTCGATGGGGGGACTAAGGCGGATCGTAACCGCCTGGACTCCCGGGATGACACCGGCAAATCCTCCAGATCCCCTTGACCGCGCCTCGGATCGGGCCATGTTTTTCGATCGCCTCGATCATGTACTGGGAGCAACTCGGACTGAAGCGGCATTGGCTCATGAGCAACGGACTGATCGCTCGTTGGTAGAATCGCACCAGCGAAATCAAGATCCATGCAAGCAAGCGACTCATCGCGACGACTCCCCAAAAATCCCCAGCAGAAAAATCGACAAGTGTGCCGTTAGGCAACAAGCCCCTTGGTCACCAGCATGAAGACATCCTCGAGGGTCGGATCTTTGTCGCTGAAGGACCGCATCTTGACCCCCCCGTCGACGAGCTTTTTCATCAGATTCGATAACCCTTGATCATCGGTCTCGAATTCCGCTGTGACGCGATTGCCATCGATTTCAATACCCCGCATCGCAGGATCGCTCCTGACGATCGAAATCCCAGCGTCCTGATTCTCGACAAACCGAATCTCAACAATCCGGTTGCGGCGGATCTGTCGGTAGACCGAATCGATCGTGCCGTGCATGAGCAGTTGCCCTCGCTCGATAATCCCGATCGAAGTGCAACAGTCGGCCAATTCCGACAGAATGTGACTGGAGATCAAAATCGTTTTGCCCATCTTGCGCAACTCCTTGAGCAGCGCTTTGACCTCGATCCGCGCTCTAGGATCCAATCCGCTCGTCGGTTCGTCAAGGATCAGCACAGGAGGGTCATGCACAAGCGTCTTGGCCAGACACAGCCGCTGCTTCATCCCCCTGGAAAGTCCGTTGACAAAGTCGTCGCGTTTGTGAGTCAAGTCGAGCAACTCGAGCACATCGCCAATGACTTTCTTTCGCTGCGTGCGACCGATCTTGTAAGCCACCGCGAAAAAATCGAGAAACTCCCATACCTTCATCCCGTCGTACACCCCGAAGTCGTCGGGCATGTAGCCGATGCTCCGACGCACATCCATCGGTTGCTTGTTGACGCTAAAACCGTTGACGGTTCCATCCCCTCGGGTGCTCTTAAGAAGCGTTGCGAGGAACCGGATCGAGGTGCTCTTGCCAGCTCCATTCGGACCGATAAAGCCGAACAACTCCCCTGCCTCAATTTTCATATTGACCGAACCGACCGCAGTGAACTCACCGTAGTCTTTTCCAAAGTTCGATAATTCGATCATCTTTACTCGACCCTGTTGACTTGGCTTCTAGGAGATGGACGCTTCAGTTTAGTGCAAACCGCAAGCCGACTGCAAACGGATCTCATGACTTGGATTCCGCTAACTCCCGAAATTCCGCTTCCGTCAAGATCTTAACCCCCAACTGCTCGGCCTTTTGAAGCTTGCTCCCGGCCGCTTGACCCGCCACGAGATAGTCGGTTTTCTTGGAGATGCTCCCGGAAGCCTTCCCGCCGAGTTTTTCGATCACCCGCTCGATCTCATCGCGGGAGTAATGCTCGAGCGTTCCGGTGACTACCAACGTTTTATTGGCAAAAACCCCCGAGCGATCGACCGAATCCTCCGCGGAGGTCTCAAGCGACACTCCTGCATTGGCAAGTTGCTCGAAGACCTGCTTGCCCTCATCGCTTCGGCAAAACTCAAAAACACTCTTGGCAATGATCGGGCCGATCTCCTCGGTATTGGACAACTCCTCGAGACCGGCACTGGTCAAACTCGCTGCCGATCCGAAGCGACGAGCCAGAACCATCGCGACGCGTTGGCCAACATGACGGATCGTGATGGCATTGAGCACACGCGACAATCCACGCTGCTTGCTGACCTGAATCCCCTGGAGAAGATTCTCCGCGGATTTCTTACCCATGCGTTCGAGCGTCATGAGTTTTTCCAAAGTCAATCCATAGAGGTCCGCATAGGAGTTGACCAACTGGGCATCGACGAGTTGATTGACAAGCTTGTCCCCGAGGCCCTCGATGTCCATGCAATCTCGTGTTGCAAAGTAGCGCAAACGCTGACGCCATTGCGCTGGGCATTGGTTCGAGACACAGCGTATGTAGACCCCTGCCTGATCCCGGACCAATCTCTCGGAGCACTCTGGGCATTGCTCGGGAAAAGCAAACTCGGGCAACTCGCGATCTCGGCGATGCTTTTCAACCCGCACAATGTGCGGAATGATCTTTCCAGCTTTTTCCACAACGACCCAATCGTCGACTCGCACATCCTTGCGACGTATCTCATCGAAATTGTGGAGCGAAGCTCGGCTGACGGTCGTGCCTGCCAATTGCACCGGCTCGAGCTCGGCAACCGGGGTGATCGTCCCGGTTTTACCAACCTGGGTCTTGATCGCCAACAAACGGGTGACGGCTTCGTATTTCTCGATTTTGTAGGCGATGACCCAGCGAGGGGATTTGCTTGTCGAGCCCAAGGATTCGCGTTGCTCGAGGGAGTTGACTTTGATCACCAACCCATCGACCTCGAAGTCCAATTCGTGAAGGTTTTCCACCAGGTGATTGCAGTGCTCGACGACCTCTTGGGTGCTCTTGAAGCATTGTACCAAAGGGGTACTCGGGACCCCGAGCTGGCCGACCTTCTGGAGAAACTCCATGTGCGTACGAACTTGCAAACCATCGCAAAACCCCATTCCGTGACAGAGGAACCGGAGCTTGCGCTTCGCGCAAATTTTCGGGTCGAGCAAACGGATCGAGCCGGCAGTGACGTTGCGGGGGTTTTTGAATTCGGCTTCGCCGATTTTGGCGCGCTGTTGGTTCAAGGCGACCAAATCCGTGTTGGTCATGTAGACCTCCCCGCGCACTTCGAGCGTCTTGGGGATTCCGGTACCTTGAAGCTGCAATGGGAGCCCTCGGATCGTCCGTGCATTGTGGGTCACATCGTCGCCGACCTCGCCGTTGCCCCGCGTGATGGCAGCGGCCAATTGCCCGTTCTCATAGCGGATCGATGCCGCGACTCCATCGACTTTCAACTCGACGACCCACTCGATGGGCTCGCCGGGCAAGTTCTTTTCGACACGTTGGAAGAACTCGCGAAGCTCCCCTTCGGTGTAGGTGTTTTCGATCGAGAGCATCGGTATGCGATGAGCGACTTGCGCCAAGCCCTCGACGGGTCGGTCCCCGATTTTCTGAGTCGGGCTATCGGGGGTGATCAAACTCGGGAAGCGGACTTCCCAGCCGGTCAGCTCGCTGAGAAGTCGATCGTATTGCAGATCGGAAATTTCCGGTTCCGCTTGAACGTAATAGAGATTGTCATGCTTGCGGATCTGCTCTCGAAGCTCCCTGATGGAGCTGGCCGCCTCCTGGAGGCTGACGTTCGGATCGTCAGGCTGGTGCATCTTTGGGATTCCGTAAGCTCTATAGAGTTGCGTCGGATCGGAGCAAGACCCGTTTACCGGTCTTGGCCGACTTGTAAATCGCATTGATCAGCTCGACACTCCGGCGACCCTCGGTTCCGTCGATGCGCGAGGGCAGACCATCTTGGATCGATTTCGCAAAGTCCTTGAACAATTCGCGATGCGCGATATGGCCGATGGCGGCAGGATCCGAGGCCCCACCACCGGTGGTATTGGAGTTCATCTGTGCGAGAATCTTCTCGTCTTGCTTGTTGGCTTTCGCGAAATTCCATCGCACCAGAGCCTCCTCCTCGAGCACCGCCATGCCGCCAGAACCGGCAATCTCGATTCGCTTGAGGGTGCCCGGATACGCAGCGGTCGTCGCGACGATCGTTCCGAGCGCACCGGACTCGAATTCCAGCGTTGCGACGGCCGTATCCTCGACTTCGATGCGTTCATGAGACCGCAGAGCCGTCATGGCGCTGACGGCACGGACCGGGCCCATAAGCCACAAAAGCAGGTCGACGCTGTGGATGGCTTGGTTCATCAATGCCCCACCCCCGTCGAGCGCCCAAGTCCCCCGCCATTTGCCGCTGTCGTAGTATTGCTGCGTTCGGAACCATTTGACGATCGCGTCGGCAAGGCAAATCGATCCAAAACGACCCTGCTCGACGGCTGACTTCATCAAGATCGCCGAACGATGGAATCGGGAAGGAAAAATGGTCCCTAGATAGACGTTGTTTTTGTCGCACTCGGCAATCAGCCGGTCGCATCGCTTGGTGGTGACCTCCAATGGCTTTTCGACAAGCACATGCTTGCCGGCTCGGGCCGCTGCGATCCCGGGCTCTAGGTGGGCACCGCTCGGAGTGCAGATCGTCACGATGTCGATCGAAGGATCCTTGAGCATCGCTGCAAGATCGTCATAGGCAAGCCCACCGAATTCAGAACAAAAGGCCTCCACCTTGGGCTTGTCCCTACCGTAGCAGGCCACGAGCCTCGATCCTCGCATCTCAGAGATTGCCCTCGCATGGAATTTGGCAATCATCCCACAGCCGATTATTCCCCATCCCAACATGGTATGCGCCTTTCTAAAGGTCGTTGAGCACCCGATTCATCGATCCACTTTGGCGGCCCTGGATGTCTATCGTAACATACCGAAAGCCCAATTCGGTCGCCTTGACGGCGATCTGCGATCGCATCGGTTCGCTGACCGCAGCGGCAAGCTCCGTGGCTTGGATCTCGAGCCTCAAAAGATCCTCGGCATGAAGTCGCGCTCGGACATCGTAGAATCCTTGACCGTGAAGCCAACTTTCCATGGCTTGGATCCGATTCAATCGACCCATCGTTACGACTTGACCATAAGCGATCCGGCTGGCCAAGCATGGACTGGCAGGTTTGTTGGCAACCTCCAAACCCCACACCGCAGCGATGCCCCGCACCGCCTGCTTGCCATACCCAAGATCCGCCAATGGAGCTCGTACATTCCAATCGGCAGCCGCTTGAAGCCCAGGTCGATAGTCGCCCAAGTCCTCGACGTTCGTGCCCGAAAGGATGGTTTCGTACTCGTGCTCCTTGGCCCATGCAGCGATCGTCGAGTAAAGGGTCGACTTGCAGTGGAAACAGCGATCCGGCCCGTTGGCCAAGTAGTCGGGATTGTGGATCTCATGCGTGGGAACCATCACATGCTCGATCCCGATCGATCGAGCCACGGACATCGCAGAAGCTCGGTCCGCCTCGGGCACCGCAGCTCCAAGGCTCGTCCAAGCCACGGCATTGGATCCCAAGGCACGGAAGGCCGCAGCGGCGACGACCGCACTGTCGACACCCCCGGAAAACGCGACGACGACCCGATAGTACTCCGTCCGTAGGTGCTCGACTAACGCTAAAGCTTGCTCGGACGCCTGATCGTTCCTCACGGCTCAAACCTTTGATTAAGAGACGATCTGGCGATAGTAATCGATGGTCCGGCGGATTCCCTCTTCGAGACCCACCACCGGCTCGTAGCCCAAGCACTTTCGAGCCTGAGTCACATCGGCCAAACTCTCGCGGACATCGCCCACGCGGGGCGGAAGGAACGTTGGGCTGATTTCTTTGCCCAAAAGCTTTGCCAAAAGCTCCAAGAGCTGCAAAAGCGTCGTCTGACGCCCATCGGCTACGTTGAAGACCCGTCCACCGACACCTGGGGCTTGGCTCGCAAGCAAATTACCACGGACGACATTGGCCACATAAGTAAAATCGCGAGACTGAAGTCCGTCGCCATAGATCGACGGCGATTGACCACTGAGGATGCGGCTTACGAAAAGCGGAATGACCGCCGAGTAAGGACTGTTTGGATCCTGCCTCGGACCAAAGACATTGAAGTAGCGAATGCCGACGGTCTCCAATCCAAAGCTATGGAAATAGCTCTGGCAGTAGTATTCGCCTGCAAGCTTTGCAGCAGCATAAGGAGACAGCGTTTGGGGCAAATCGGTCTCGCGCTTCGAGGAAGTCGGCGTGTCCCCATACGCACTGCTCGAGGCTGCATAGACGAAACGCTTGACCTTCGCCCGAACACTCCAGTGCAACATGTTCAAAGTGCCCGTCACGCAGGCATGATTGGTATCGAGAGGTCGTTCTAGTGACAACGGGACGCTTGCAAGCGCCGCTTGATGAAAGACTCGCTCGACTCCCTCAAGCGCGTGCTCGACTGCCTTCGAATCGTTGATGTCCCCCTGGACGAACTCGATGCGATCTTCCACCTCGGCAATATTGGCCCGATGCCCGGTGCAAAGATTGTCCAAGACCCGGACGCTGTGCCCCTCGTCCAAAAGACCTCGGACAATATGGGAACCGATAAATCCACATCCACCAGTGACTAGACAACGAACCATCGAAGACCCCAAAATCGGCTTGAAAAAAGTGCAGAAAAGTAAGCGGGCATTTTAATGGCCCCAACGGTCTACAGGTAGTCGCGATGCGGAGGATCACCAAAGGTTTTCAGGGGCCCGCGCTCGTAGTCGCTAGGAAGCCGGATCGCTAAGCTGACCGAGGACGGTATCGGCCGGTCCCAAAGTCTCGCACACGCCGAGAAGCCTGCGACACTGCCCGCTCGACCGAGCGGATCTTTCGGTACACCGCCGGCCGGTTCTTGAACCGACTCAGAGATCGCCGGTACTTCAGGTAAAACATAAACGTCTCAGCAAAGTCCTCGCTGGCGTTCGTCGATGCATAGTCGGTAATGAACTCACCGAGCAAATACCCATAGAAGAAATTCAACTGGCCCTTGGCACTCTTGCACCGCTTCTTGCCTGCCAAATACTCCGGGTTCCGCTTGAGCTCTTTACGCCACTGTGTGTAAGGAGCCGGATTGCAGTTGGTATACGACGCCCCAAAAGCGCGAGCAAACCACTCCCCTCGAAAAAACGACGGATCATGAAAATACCAAGCATGCGCGTACTCATGTCGAATCGTGTCGCACAAAGTCAACCCAGGCTTGCGAGGCTGGTGGGGCAAGTCCCTGGGTAAATAAATCACCCCCGGTCGATACCCCCACTTGGCGTAATGTCCAACCTGCTCGAAAACGTATCCACGCTCCCCAACACTCTTGTCCCCAGAAATAATCAACTCAACGACGTCCAAATACAGTCCGTCGGCAAGCAAGCCGACCTCAGCGAGTTCGTGGCGGACATGGTTGTAAGCTCGATCGACATTGGCCATAGTTGGGATGCTGAAAACGTGGTCAGAACGCGCATCCGTGCTGAAATGTCTGACTGCTAGTCTGCTTAGTGACCCGGGCTCGATCAACTGCCAAACCTTAAAAATCCGGTTCCTCCTCTTCAAAGGGCGCGGATCCTCGCAGCATTAGTCCGGTTGCTTCCTGCACCCAGAGCCCCTGATTATTCCCAAGCCCTCCTCCTGGCGACCAGCCCTAGCCCCATCGAATCGGGCCCTAAACCTATCCCCCCCATGAAGTTGCGAATGACAAAAGCGAAGGAAAATCGCCGGACAGAACCCCCAAAAGCCTTTCGACGCAAAATTAGAAAAACTGCTTTCCATGCTACGCGAAGTGAGTTGTCTACTGAACAAAAACTCGATTCTCCCTGTCTGGCCCGGTATACTGGTCCGTCGGGCTTTGACGCAATCCTCGCGGATGTGTCCATCGAACCACCCCCACTTTGCTCGAAACGGAGCCGGTTTTGAAAATCCATCTCGTAGGACAATCGCTCAAGCCTCTCGTTTTGGGATGGATCCTTTTGGGATGGATCGCTCTTGGGGCCATCGGCCCAGTATGCCTAACCGAATGCCTAGCCGATGGCTCGGACTCCAAAGAGTTGACCAAGGCTTCCACCTGGAAATGGTCTCCGGGACAACTCTGGCTCGAGCGAATGCTCGCCTGGATCGAATCGAGCGGATCGACAGGCAAGGACTCGGCAAGGGAATCAGCCAACCGAATCGCTAGCCTTGAGGGAATCGCGCTCCACGAAGGCTTGCTCCAGGCCGCCGCAACGGTCGATCCGACGATCGGGGAATTCCTAAGCGCTGTCGATCAACCTTGGTCTAGCAGCTCGTATCAAAAACTTGACGCTCAGCTCAGCTCCCTGATCGCCAATGGAGCGATTCCAAGTTGGATCAAACCCGATTTGCAACTGGCCTTTTGCAGAGCACTGATCCAAAACCAGTGGATCGACGAGGCCTCGAGCAGACTCGGACCCCTAGAGATCGATAGCTTGAGCGACCCGGCGACTTGGTTGTTCTCTCTAGGTGTCTGCCAGCACTTCCTACTCCAAAAGCAGCCCTGCGTCGATTCCTTGAACAAACTCCTAGAACGAGAGTCGGAGATTCCAACTCGCTATGCGATCACCGCTCGGCTGATGCTCAGCGATATCGAACCACTCAAAGAGGATTCCCTCGACGAAGTCGCCCGATTGATGAACGACGTCGAACGACGATTGGGATTGGGAAGAACGGGCAAGCAGGTTCGGGACCAAGAGCAGGCGATCATCGACAAGCTCGATAAAATGATCGAGAAAATGGAAGAGCAGCAACAACAACAGCAACAGCAGCAGCAACAACAACAGCAGCAAAAACAACAGCAACGCCAAAAACAAAACAATCCGCAACAAGGGCGGCAAGCCGCACAGGATCCTATGCCTGGCGGGGGAGACGGCCAAGGGGATGTCGACAACAAGGACATCGGCGACAAATCCGGCTGGGGAAACCTTCCCCCTGCTGCTCGCCAAGAGGCCCTCCAAAGCATCACCAAGGATCTCCCGAGCCACTACCGCGAAGTTATCGAAGCGTACTTCAAACGCCTCTCGAAAACACCCGAGAAATAACGCTCCCAAAAAAGTCGCGACTTGTCAAAACTCTCTTCCTTTTCCGATTCGTGACAAGTCGATCGCTTGCGGTTACGATGCTGCTTTCGAAACCAAAGCCCTTTATTCTTGTAGTCCAAGGCCCATTTATTTATGTCCACACCAGCCGACTCCGATCCGGCAAACTGCCAAACTCCAGCCGATCCAACCGCCGCAAACAAGATTCCCGTCAGCGAAGTCCCCGTTAGCGTAGTCTCCGAGCGCAAGACCGAGATTCGCAAACAAGCTCACGAAAATCGTAAAACCCAAACCGACAAAGACGGAGTCTCGGTAGCCATCGTCGATCGCTTCATGAAACTACCCGAATACGCCGCTGCCCATACGGTGATGTTCTATGTCGATGTCCGCGACGAAGTCCGAACTAGGCACGCACTGCCCGAAGCGTTAGCGACCGGAAAGAGGATCGTGGTCCCCTACTGCGTCGATGGTGAACTCGAACTGTTTTGGCTCGAGTCGATGGATGAATTGGAGCTCGGCATGTACCGAATCCTCGAACCCAAAGCCGATCTTCGAACCGTGGCTTCCAAAAAACTACAACCCGAAGACCTCGACTTGATCATGGTCCCAGGGGTCGCTTTCGATGCTCAAGGTGGTCGTACCGGTCACGGTAAAGGCTACTACGATAAACTCCTCGAACATGCCAAGCCGCAAACACCCCTCGTGGCACTGGCCTTCGAATGCCAGATGTTCCCCGAGATCCCCATGGACTCGCACGACATCTTCATGGACAAAGTCGTCACCGAATCAGCCGTATACAACGGCCGCGGCAGGAACTGATCATGCCACAGAATCACCCCAACTCCATTCCCGACCAACCCTGGAAGTGCCAAGCCTGGCAAGACCGCGTCGAGGACACCTACGCCGAAGCCTTCCGTAGTATCTACGCCCGAGTTTTGGTCACCGCTCGGGACCGCAAATGGTTATTGGCAGCCTGCCAAAAAGCCACCGGCCATGCCAGCAGCACCATCCTGTGCGATTGCGAAGCTGGGATCGAGGGAATCCTCGATGGCAAATCCGCAGGTCAAGAAACTCCCGACGGTCGAATCGGTGCCTATCTGCAGTTCCATGTCCCGAGGTTTCGCAAAGATAGGGTCGAACACCTCCAACGCGTGCTCCTAGCTCGCCTCTCTCAGAATATCTTGACCTGTCCGACCACCCGACTCTTCAACGCACTTGACTCCGACCCCTATTACAAGCTCGGTCGCAAAATCGCCTTCTTCGGCGACGGACACCAATTCCGAAGCGAGATGTTTGGCCACAAAGGATGGACAATACCAACCCTAGGCGGTGAGTTCTTCCTCTCGCGCCGGTTCGGATATGCCGATGGAATCATGGGCGGAAATCTCTGGTTCCTCGCACGCACCCAAGACGCAGCGATCGAAGCGGCCGATCGTGCGGCCCAAGCCGCCGATGCAGCACCCGGCGTTATCACCACCTTTCCAGGAGGCGTCGCAGCGAGCGCCTCGAAAGCCGGCAGCAAATACAAGTTCCTTATCGCAAGCACTTTTGCCGAATACTGCCCGACACTCAAACAAAAACTCGGAACCCAATCGCGTGTCCCCGAGGGCGTCGAGTCCATCATGGAAATCATCGTCAACGGATCCTCCCTCGAGGCCGTTTCCCAAGCGACCTATGCAGCCATCCAAGCAGCCTTGAACGTCGAAGGCCTAGTGCGAATCTCAGCCGGAAACTATGGCGGACGACTCGGCAAATCGTTCGTCTATCTCCATCCGGACAAACACCCCGCAACAAGCTGAAAAAACAGGAACCACATTGAAGAAATTCGCAATACTTATCGCGATTGAAAATTACCAAGATCCCGCGATAAGCCCAGTTCCTTTCGCTCGACGCGATGCTGAAGAGTTTTCCAAGGCTCTTGAACTCAACGGCTTTGAGAAAACCAACCAACGGATACTCATCGACGAGCAAGCCACCAAAGAAGCCATCGAGTCACTCGTCCCAAAAGCGATCGAGCAACTGAAAAAAAAGGATGTCCTCTTTTTCTATTATGCTGGACATGGGTTTTCGAAGGATGCAAGAAATTTTATCACTTCGTTCGATACGCTCGCCGCAGATTGGGTAAGCACAAGCGTTCCGCTCAACCAACTGCTCACAGACATCCAGGCTTCTCAAAGCAACCCCATCGCGCTGTTTCTGGACTGTCGCGAAAGTGACGTCAAAACGGTCCCAGATGTTCGCGGGAACTTCGATAATCTCAAAGAACATCCAATCGAGTCATTCCTCAATGATGCGAAGCATTGCCTGTGTTTTGCAGCTTGTAAACCCGGGGAAAACTCGTATTCCAGCGGCAGCTTAAAGCACGGTATATGGATGTACCATGTCATCGAGGCACTCCAAGGCGAAGCGATCCTGGCCCTCGAGCGCGGATTATTGACGGCGAACTCGCTTCAAAATTACCTCAAGGCAGAAGTCCCAAGAACACTTCGCAAAACGTTCTCCGAACCCTACCAGCAAACACCCTGGATGCATGGTGTTCATAAAGATGACTTCGTACTTGCTGACCTTCGACCGATCCTCCAAGAGCGACGCGATAAAGCGAGCAACGATATCAACTACATGCGCAGGCTAGGTTTCACTGCCAAAGTGGACCAACGGCTCACCAGCCTCTCCGGCTGGAGAAAAACCTACCGAATCCCGGACCGCTATACAGACTCCACTCAGTCTTTCGTATCGAATTGCGCGTCAGACGAACTCAAGAAAGATCTTGACTCGGTTTTCGAAGCACTGAAAAAAGCATTCAAGTTCGGACGTCGAGACCTGGTAGTGTCGCAACCCGAGGATGGAACAGGATCGATCATAACCCCCTACTTCAATTACTCGGTGCATATCGAACTGAATGCAGACGATCTCGAAGAAGTGATTTGGATCAGAACCGTCGATTCCATTGTAGCCCCAGAACAGATATCAACCGCAGCCTTCTCCGAGGTCTTCGACGGCGTGTTCGACACGCTTGAGTTATCACTTCCTACCAAGGTACAGATCGAAGACTTTATCGATGCGGTAGAAGCAGCCAGGATTACCGATGTTTCCCTCGATTACGATCGGGATGCTACCTACTGCGACATCCAGATCGCTGGAGCGAGCGGCAAATTAAGACTCAGCCCTGGGCAGCTTTCACTCTCCCACAGCGTGCCGACCAAAACGGCTAAGCTTATTGAGTCCTTTGTCACGACCTGGAACCTCATCCAAAAACAGTCGCTGCCGTTTCTTACCAGATGATTGTCTTCGTTTGCGAATCCACGGAAACCCGATCCGCCCCGCCACCGTTTGGCCAACGGCCATATTCAACGTAGCCTGGGGCAACGCCCCACGGAAATCCGATCCGCCCCGCCACCATTTTGGCCAACGGCCATACTCAACATAGCCTGGGGCAACGCCCCACGGAAATCCGATCCGCCCCGCCGCCGTTTTGGCCAACGGCCATATTCAACATAGCCTGGGGCAACGCCCCATGGAAACCCGATCCGCCCCGCCACCATTTTGGCCAACGGCCATATTCAACATAGCCTGGG
>QWPJ01000194.1 GCA_003671195.1 Planctomycetota bacterium | reverse complement strand
TGGCTTACCAAGGCGCCTTCGACGATAAGCAAGACGGACCGACGACCGGCCACGTCGAAAACGCCGTCAAAGCGCTCATGCAAGGCAAACAGCCCGAAGTCAAATCGACCCGACCCTTCGGCTGCGGAATCAAGCCGAACAAAGGCTAGTCGGCTCACCCCCGAAGGTCCTCTATGAAACGACTCAAACAGACCAAGGCCCTCTTGGCCTTGGCTGCTCTGGCAGCAATGGGACTTGGGTTAGGCTGCGATTCGAAATCTGCGGCACCAATTGCTATCCCCACCGATAACTCCCCAGCAAATTACTCTCCGGCGGGCGATCGCGACCCGCAGGGGGGATCTGGAGTCGTGCTGGTCGACGGCGGCAACCAAACGCTCGCCGATTGGATCGCCAATCATCATGGCAAAGTCGTGCTTGTCGACTTCTGGGCGACCTGGTGCGGCCCATGTGTCAAAGAGTTTCCGCACTTGGTCGAATTGAGCAACAAACACCGCGACGCTGGGTTGGCGGTCATTTCGGTCAGTATGAACGAACCCAAGGATCGACAGTCCGTTCTAGCCTTCTTGAATCGACAAAAAGCTGACTTCGAGAATCTGCTCCCCGAGTACGGAGCCGGCTCGAAGTTCCTCGAGGCTTTTGACCTGCGAGGCGATGTCCCTTTTTACAGACTCTACGATTCCAAGGGTGTCTTGCGATTCTCCTTTAGTGACGATCCCTCAGGCATCGAGAATTGCGAATCGATCGATAAGATCGATTCAAGAGTCGAGGCTTTGCTCAAAGAGATAGGCCAATAGCCATCCGGGCTCTCTACGGATGGCTCGCTAGCCATGTGGCGACCTGCGGGGCAAAGTAGGTCAAGATCGCATCGGCACCGGCTCTGCGGAAAGCGAGCATGCTTTCCATGACACAGGCCTCCTCGTTGATCGCTGAGCCCTGCGCGGCGAACTTGAGCATCGCATACTCTCCAGAGACTTGATAGACGGCTAGAGGGATCGAGAATTGGTCGTGGATTCTGCGCACGATGTCCAAATAAGGCATCCCAGGTTTGACCATAACGATGTCGGCCCCTTCTTGGATATCGAACGCCACTTCGCGGATCGCTTCGTCGCTGTTTGCTGGATCCATTTGGTAGGTCTTTTTGGAAGCACCTCCGAGATTCTTTGCCGACCCGACGGCATCGCGGAACGGACCATAGAATGCCGAAGCATATTTCGCTGCATAGCTCATGAGGATCACATGCTCAAAACCCGCTTGGTCCAACGCCTTGCGAATCGCCCCGATGCGACCGTCCATCATGTCCGAAGGAGCAATGACGCTCGCTCCTGCTTGGGCCTGTAGAACAGCTTGTTGGCACAAGACCTCCAAGGTCGGATCGTTGACGATGTAGTCATCGACCATGATTCCATCGTGACCGTGACTGGTATAAGGATCCAAAGCCACGTCGCAAACGATCCCGAGGGAGTCTTTGCATCGTTCTCGAATCGCGCGTGTCGCGGTGCAGATCAAGTTCCCGGCCACGAGTGCTTCGTCTCCCCGAAGGCTTTTCTTCTGAGCAGGGGTCACTGGAAAAATCGCAACGGCTCCGACGCCGAGTTCGGCGGCTCGCTCGGCGGCTCGAACCGCAATGTCGATGCTCATGCGTTCGACACCCGGCATCGTGGCGATGGGCTCGGTACGCTCGGTTCCTTCGATCACAAAAATAGGCCAGATCAAGTTCGAGGCGCTCAGTTGGGTTTCCTGCACCATCGCGCGAACCCAGTCCCAACGTCGCGTCCGTCGCAAACGTGTCTGAGGAAACCCACCCAGCGGAGATAACGGCGATAATGGAGATGATGCATGGGTCATAGAAGCCTCGCCATCGAGAAAAAACAAAGGGAAAACTGACGAGAAACACCGAAAATTCTCTTGGGCTCTCTGTCCGCCGAGAGCCTGCGTAGCAGAATATCGACAAACAGGATAAAATAGAACCGACAATTTGATTACCCCCCCCCTCCCCTGTTCCGTGTTTCCACTTTCCACAGAGCCCATAGGCTCGGAGCTTCGATAGGCCTTCTCCATGATCCAAACCCAACGCTACTTTTTTCTCGCCCTGTGCTTCTCGACGGCTTGGTTCTCGAGTGCTACCGACCCGCTCAGGGCCCAGGATTCGGACAAGCAAAAGCAAAATGTTGTGGTGCGAAATGAAAACCCTGCCGCAGAGGTCCCCTCGGGCGATGGCTGGAAATCCCTCTTCGAGGGTAAAAACCTCGACGGTTGGCAACAGAAAAACGGATGGGCTGTCTACCGAATCGACGGCAACTCGATCCACGGTACCACGTCGAAGAACAGCCCAAACTCGTTCCTGTGCACGACCAAGGATTACTCGGACTTCGAATTGAAGTTCGAGGTCAAGGTTCACAACGCTTTGAATTCTGGCGTACAAATCCGATCCAAGAGCATTCCCGAACGCGATAACGGTCGTGTCCATGGCCCCCAAGTCGAGATCGAAGCCTCGCCAGGGGAATCAGGGTATGTCTACGGAGAGGCCACCGGTCGCAATTGGATCTCCCCGACCCAACCGATCCACTCCGTCCTGAAAAATGATGATTGGAACCAATACCACATCCGAGCCAAAGGCAAACGGATCCAGACCTGGATCAATGGCAAGTTGATCGAAGACATCACCGATGCGCAATCCCACGACTCGGGGTTCATCGGACTTCAAGTGCATGGTATCGGAGCCGACCAAGGTCCCTTTGATGTCCGTTGGCGAAATATCGCTATTCGCGAACTCCCGTAAGTCACCCCCGTAAGTCACCCCCGTAAGTCACCCCCTTATGTCTCAGTCGTGAGTCTCAGTCGGCGAATACCGCCCTGGCCGACTCCGGCTCGCAATTCCACGATCTCTGTGTCTCGTATGAATCGTTGCAAACTCATGAATCCTATCGGGAAAGCCTCCATCCGATCCCACATTGCGATCCTTATGCTCGGAGCAGGGACTCTCTTGGTATCCCAGTCAGGGTGCCGTGACCAAACACCCGTTGCTAGTCACTACGAGCCGAACTACCTGTTTGCCAAAGCGACCGAGATCGGGCTGAGCAAGGAGGAGGGTGAACTCGAACCGACAATCCAAGATAGCCAGAATCTCTTGGTCGAGTGGTTCGGGACCATGGAGGACCCAAAACTCCCGAGCCTTCTGAAAGAAGACGACTACTCCGATTTGATCTCCGAAGCGAATCTCAAGATCGCAGTCGGAACTCCGAAAGAACCGGGAATCTACATTCAACAGTGCGTTTCGTGTCATGGAAGCTCGGGACAAGGTCGCGGGACCAATGCGGCCAGCCAAGACCCTTACCCAAGGGATTTCCGCATGGGGATCTTCAAGTTCAAGTCCTCACCACGCACCGCACGACCCGTCAAAGAAGACATCGAAAAGGTTTTGCGTAACGGATTGTCCGGCTCGCAGATGCCCTTGTTCAACAAACTCAGCGATCAGGAGATCCAAGCCCTCGTCGATTATGTGGTCTTCCTGAGCCTGCGCGGTGAATTCGAACGGAGACTCATTCAACTCTCGGCCACCGAATGGGAAGGCGAACGCCTCTACGATCCCTCCGCGGAAAAATCTGTCCTCGAAGGACAACTTTCCAACGCCTCCGATGCCCTCACCGAAATCGCCGACCGATGGGTCCGATCGGCCGATGCAGTCGAAGACTTTCCACGACCCTCATTCCCCCTTGTGGGAACCGAGACCGACGAGAACAAAGAGGAATTGATCTCCTCGATCGAGAAAGGCAAAGTTCTTTTCGTAAGCGAAATTGCATCCTGCTCGAAATGCCACGGTGTCAACGCCGATGGGAAAGGCAACCAGTTGCCCGACTACGACGACTGGACCAAGGATTGGACCTCCAAAATCGGGATCCAACCGACCGACAGCCAGTCGCTCTTGCCACTGATGGCCCGAGGGGGAATGAAGCCCCTGCCTTTGAAGCCCAGGAGTATCATCGAGGGACATTTTCGCGGTGGTCGAACCCCTGAGGATTTGTATCGTCGTATTCGCTATGGAATCGCAGGATCTCCGATGCCAGCGGCCGCGGTGGTCGAATCCCGAGATGAACCCGGTCTGATCGACGAAGACCTTTGGCACTTGGTCAACTACGTGCTTTCCATCGCCAATGTGCCTCCGCCGCCGATGGAAACCAAAGTCGTCTCGACCCAGTAAGTCCCTTGAAATCCAAACCCGTTTTCCCCTTTTGGTGCCAAGCGTGTTCGATTCCCACTCGAAATTAGCCGCCGCCAAACTAGGCGACTCCGAGGCCAAAGGGGAACTTCTCGATCGATTTCGACCCTATCTCAACGTCATCGCGCAGCGACTGCTCGATGAGAGACTCAAAGGTCGTATGGATTCAGGCGATGTCGTCCAAGCCACCTATCTCGAAGCGTCTCGGGATTTCGGTGCTTTCCGCGGAGAGACGATCGAGTCTTTCCTGGCCTGGTTGCGACACATCCTGCGCAACAACGTCGCGACGGCCCACCAAGAGCACTTGGCCACCCAAAAACGCTCGGCAAGACTCGAGGTGACGATCCACCCGACTGGGAACTCCTCGTCCGACCCGCTCCGATTCGAGCAGATGATTCCCTCCGATTCGTCCTCCCCGAGCCAACGGATGATGCGAAGCGAATCGGCCGCACTGCTTGCCGCATGCATCGAACAATTGCCCTCGACCCAACAAGATGCCATACGCATGAAGTACCTAGACGGACTGTCCATCAAAGCGATTTCCGAAAGGATGCAAAAGTCCGAAATGGCCGTCGCAGGACTCCTCAAGCGAGGCCTCCATGGCTTGCGCGAACACATGTCCCGAGCCCAATCGGGAAACAGTTCTTTCTGGTAGACTCCTCCCTCTTTACAATCCGATTTAGAATCCGACGACCCAACACCGAATGGCGAACACTTCAACGAATCTCGATCTCGACTCGGCTACCCCGCTGCGGACTCCCCTACCCTTTGCGGACTCGTCTTTGCCGGCCGCTTGGATGCTAGCCAAACGCGAGTGGATCCGATTTTTTCGACAGCCCTTCCGGGTCATCGCTGCCTTAGGCCAACCGATCCTCTTTTGGATCCTCTTTGGTACCGGCTTCCATAGGGCCTTCCAAGGCACTGGGCCCCAGGAAAGCTACATGGGATTTTTCATCCCAGGCACCGCAGCGTTGATCCTGCTCTTTACAGCGATCTTTTCGACCATTTCGATCATCGAGGATCGACGCGAAGGGTTCCTGCAGGGCGTAATGGTCTCGCCAGCACGACGCTGGGGGATCGCCTTTGGCAAGTCGCTCGGAGGTGCCGCGATCGCTTGGGCCCAAGCCTTCTTTTTTCTTCTGCTGGCAATCGGTATCGGAATGGTCCCTTTGGGCCCGAACCTACTGATTCTGCCGGTGTTCCTGTTCGTCGCTGCCTTGGCCTTGACCGCCATGGGGGTGTGCTTTGCTTGGCCTATGGAGAGCACCCAAGGCTATCATGCAGCGATGAACATGGTCATGCTCCCGATGTGGCTTCTGAGCGGTGCTTTCTTTCCCATCCCAGCCCAAAGCGATGGCATGCCCATCGGACAGCGGATCTTGCAACTGATGATGCAATGCAACCCCATGAGCTACATCGTCGCGGGGATCCGACACCTGTGCACCGTCCCGAGCGCGTTGGGAACCGGGCCTGCTGAGCGTCGGATTGACTGGATCCCTACGATGCAAGCGAGTTGGTTGGTCACGCTAGGGTTCGCCTTGGCCATGGGTGCACTGGCAACTGTGCTGGTGCACAGAAGGCAAAAAGGGGAATTGCAATAGAGGTGAGGTAGCTTATGAACCGTCGATTTTTTCAATTGCTAATGGTAATGCTCGGGGTCGTCATCGGAACGACTGCAGCGATGCTTCGAATAAAAGTAGGGCGCGTCATGTCCGACAGGGACGCTGCGACGGCTACTTTGGCCCCAGAAGCTCCGGCCGGAGAAGTATCCCGAGAAGTATCCGGCGCAGTCACCGATGCGACATTTGATCAAGATGCACAACCGACACGCGATCCTGGAAATCGTCGCTCCCTGGCTGAACTCAGACAGGCCGCTATGCTCGAACCGAACTGGACCCGTTCGTTCGAGTTGACCGAACGCAGCGGCCAAAAAGTGCGATCTGAGGACTTGGTTGGACAACCCTATGTGGTTTGTTTTTTCTTCTCGACATGCCCCGGTACATGCAAAAGGCAAAGCGGTGAGATGCGTCTCTTGCAGTCGAAATTCAAAGACAAACCCATTCGGCTCCTGAGCATCTCGGTCGACCCGGAAGTCGATACCCCCGAGGTTCTAAGTGCTTATGCAGAAGGTTTCAATGCCGACCCCAAGCAATGGTTGTTCCTGACCGGGGAACTTCAAAACATCATCAAGATCGGGTCGGAGATGTTTTTTTTACCTGGCGTTGAGAAGCGTGGTCACCCCGATCGCTTTTGTCTAGTTAACGCGCAAGGCGAGCTCGTCGGATCCTATGTTTGGCTCGACCAAGAGGAACGCGAATTGCTAGTTCAACACATTGAAGAGCTTTTGAAGTAAGCCGCGGACGATGGTTCGTAGGGTTCGTGTAGCGGTCCGTTTGTCAATTGATTCAAGCGTTGCACAAATAACCGAGCCGCAAAATCAAGTCATACAACGGTCAACCTATCGACCGCGGAACGTACCACCGAGCGCGTGGGCTGTTTGGCTTTTCGGCTGTTTCGCTTCGGGTATCGCCCGATCAACCATCGAACCCCACCGCCCCAAAGGGGCAAAGTGAGATAGCCCAGGGCAGAGCGAAGCGCCGCCCTGGGACACGGTATTGGGATCGAAACGCTGGCCTTTATCGGCAGCTTGAAACTTGCAGAGTTTTAGATCGATTGCCACTAAGCTGCGTAAGCGCTGATGGTTCTATGCCCGGAGGGCTGGAACACCCACTGCCGGGGTCGAAGGCCTCGGTAGCAGTGTAAAGTAAAGTCCGAGAGGCCCGGAGGGCCGACACACAGGATTGAAAGAAACCGGTGGGATGCCTCAGGGCTAATGATGCGTGCTTGGGTTCCAGTCGAGGTGCATGATCGGGGCGGTGCCGGGTACTGGCCATGCCCGCGGCTTGCG
>QWPJ01000037.1 GCA_003671195.1 Planctomycetota bacterium | reverse complement strand
GGTTATAAAATGACGTAAGTCCAATGAAAAAGCCAGTTTGCGACAAGTCGCAAACTGGCTGTAAGTGGAGGCGGCGGGAATTGCACCCGTCTCTCTGGAGTTGCAACTCAAAGCTATAAAAGATCTTATGGCGATCGTCAGTCCGTGTGCAGCATATGTGCAGCACGACGCTGTCGCTCATGGTCATCCACTGACACATACAGAACTCGAAATAGCCTTTATTCTGGCTCGCTGGCAAAGCCTTCCAGTAAAAATCCGTCAGTCGATCCTGATACTGATCCAATCGCTTGACCCGACTTCCATTGTGGCTCAATTGCCATTTAAAACCTAAATCCAGGCCAATTCTGCGTCATAATTATATGGAAGCGGACATTTAGCCTTTCGTAGGCTGACTATACCGCTTTTAATGACAACGAGCCCTGTGATTCCTAATGGAATCATGGGGCTTTTTCTTTGGACACTCACCATGATCTTCTCGGTTCTTACGGCCAGTAGCCTGCTGGCTGTGCTGTTGGCCCTTGGTTGGGCCAAGGAATTTCGATTGCGACGTGCATTGCAATTTCTGCTCACCCGTACACTCACCCATTGGAAAAAACAATATGATTCTCACCACTCGACTCCACCGACTCGCAAATTCAATCGTTCCAATATTCGCACTGGCCATAGCCGGTTGCGGTGAATCTCCCGATATGCGTGACCAGCGTCTGGCCGATTTTGCCCGCGAAGCTATGACAGAACAACGCGAGCAGAATGACCGCATTGCTGACCAGTCCAAGGCCGTTGTTGAAGAAAGCCATAAGCTGGCTGAGACTGCAAAAGAGCTGGTTAAACATGACGCCCAGGCCCGTCAGGATTTAATCGCGGCTCAATCCGAAATGACATCTCAAATCCACCAGCAACGGTCGGTTGTGGATGCGGGCCGCGACGAACTCGAACAGGAACGACGTAACATCGCCGTCAAGCGGCATCGAGACCCAATCATCGCAACAGCCATCCATAATGCGGGGCTGATGGTCGCGTCGTTACTACCTCTGGTCCTTTGCGGGCTTGTCATTCGGTTAATGCAATCGCAGGAACCGGATCATGCGGCTGTTGCCGATCTACTGATCCAAGAAATGGTCAGCTCCAAGTCCAAACTGATATCTGATTCAGAGACCCAACCTCAGGAGCTGGAGGACGATACCGATTGGATGGGGCGAATCCCCTACGACGAGAAGGACGAACCAACCATGAACTACGAACCTACGACTATGAGAGGGGCACGACTGTCATGAGCCACATAGTGCTTATCAAAACCGAAGTCCGAGATGAGGTGGCTGCTATTGCCGCCTGTAAGCGTTTGGATATCAACCCGCCAACCCGTGGAACCGTGAAGCTCTTCACGGAAGAGGCCACCGGGCTGATCGTGCCATTGCCGAATTGGCAGTACCCAGCCGTTTTTGACACGAAGACCGGTCAGGCCAAGTTCGACAATTATGGTGGCCGCTGGGGCGAGCAAGTTCAGCTTGATCGATTTCTCCAGGCGTACGCAGTTGAGAAAGCAAAAATCGAAGCCCGCCGAAAGGGGCACACCATTACCGAGCAGAGGCTCGAAAATGGCTCCATCAAATTGACTATCAACGTAGGAGGTGCGGCATGAGCCGGATCATCGTGATCACTGTCGCCCCGAATGGCCAAACAGAAGTTCAGACCAAGGGCTTTTCCGGCAGCGAATGCCGCCAAGCCAGCCAACTCATCGAAGTGACCCTGGGTCAGCGTTGCGGCGAGCAACTCACGGCCGAATTCTATCAACAACCATCACAACCGTTGCCCTATCAATTGAAAAGAGGTGCTCATTGAATCTACGACATCGACTGTCGGAATATGTCCGAGCCTGTTTCACGGGCATTTGGATCGAATCTCACGAACATCAGGATGCCCTCCTGGAGATGGCTGAACTTTGCCATGATGAGAACTGGCAATTAGCCAGATGGGATATCGAGTCAGGTCTGAAAATGCCCGGCCAGGGCGAATCTGAGACCGTGATCAACGATCCACTATTGGCCATTCGGTCGATCAACTCGCTCGCTACGGTGGATGGAACGGCCATATTGGTACTGGAGAACTTCCACCGATTTCTTCAGTCCGCTGAGATCGTTCAGGCTCTGGCCCGGCAGATTATCACTGGCAAGCAGAACCGTACCATCATCGTGGTATTGGCTCCGCTTGTCGCGATTCCGATTGAGCTGGAGAAGTTGTTTGTGGTGATTGAGCATGAATTGCCCAACCGCCAACAACTGGAGCAGATCGCCCGAGGTGTTGCCACAGAAACAGGCGAATTGACGGAAGGCCAGGACCTTGAGAACGTGCTGAGTGCTGCTTCCGGTCTGACCCGGATGGAAGCGGAGAATGCCTTCAGTCTCTCGCTTGTGCGTATGGGGCAGATCAAGGCGGATACGGTTTGGGAACTCAAGACCCAAAACCTAAAAAAAAGTGGCCTGCTGTCGCTCTATCGCGGCGAAGAGAATTTCGAAAGCCTTGGAGGCCTCTCCGCCCTCAAGCTCTTCTGCAAACGGATATTGCAGCAAACCGACCGCAACGACACCCGTAAGCGTCCAAGGGGAGTGCTCCTGCTCTCGCCTCCTGGTTGCGGCAAGTCGCAGTTCTGTAAATCATTGGGGAAAGAGGTTGGACGACCAGTATTGATCCTGGATATCGGCAACCTGATGGGTTCATTGGTCGGGCAGTCGGAACAAAGGACTCGACAGGCACTTCAGATCATCGATGCGATGGAGCCATGTATCGTGATGATTGACGAAGTGGAGAAAGCCTTCTCAGGGGTGGGCACACAAGGCGACTCCGGAGTCGCTGCTCGTATGTTCGGAACCTTCCTGAGCTGGCTAAATGACCACACCTCCGACGTCTTCGTCGTCTGCACGGCGAACGATGTCTCGAAGCTACCGCCAGAGTTTGGTCGTAGCGAACGCTTTGACGGAGTTTTCTTTCTCGACCTCCCTGGACGGGCTGAGAAGAACGCCATCTGGTCGATCTACCGCGACACGTTCGCAATCGACGCCAATCAATCCCAACCCGACGATACGCACTGGACTGGAGCCGAGATCCGGGCCTGCTGCCGACTGTCAGTTCTTTTGAACGTCGCTCTCTCCGAAGCGGCACGAAACGTCGTGCCCGTGGCCGTCACCGCCGCCGAGTCGATCGAGCGGCTCCGGACCTGGGCAAGCGGGCGTTGCCTCTCGGCCGAAGAGACGGGGCTCTACCAGCCCATCGCCAATACCTCGAACCGCCGCCGCGTCAGCCGCGAGCCGTCGGTAAACTGAGACTTCAATCTAAATTCCGGAATTTAATTTTGAGACTGTTGAAACCGTGTGGCTTCACAGTCTCAAACCATACTTGAAAGAGCATCACGATATGACCACCACGATCACATCCTCGCAATCAACCGACACCACCAATGCCAGCGACCGCCTGAGGAACACCATGACTGCAGCCCGCGTCAGTTTTAACTGGCTGGGCGTCCACAAATCGCTCAACGGCACCCAGAAAGACCAAGCCGCCCACACCTTTGGGGCCGAGAGCAAGTTTGTCTCGGCCGGGAAAAAGCTGCTTGATACCGCCCACCCGGCTTTCAAGGCTGTTACGGCCATTCGCAGCCGGGCCGTCACATACTGGAAGGAATGCTCGTTGCCATACCCGGAACCGGGCATCCGTCTGATCCGGCAGGAGAATGTGGATGACTTCAACGTTCAAATGCGTGCGTTCGCAATTGAGCTTGATCGAGCTGTGGCCACTCTGGAAGGGCACTACGATGACCTGCGAAGTGCCGCAAGGACCCGGCTGGGAGAACTCTTCGACCCGGCCGATTACCCAGCCACACTGGCAGGACTCTTCGCAATTGAACATGATTTTCCATCTGTTGAGCCGCCGCCTTATCTGCGGCAACTCAGCCCCGAACTCTACCGGCAAGAATGCCAGCGGGTGCAGGCCCGGTTCAACGAAGCCGTCAGGCTGGCTGAACAGGCATTTATCGAGGAGCTTTCCAAGTTGATCGACCACCTCACGGAACGGCTGACCGGACAAGAGGATGGACGTCCCAAGGTTTTCCGTGACACCGTCGTAAACAACCTCAATGATTTCTTCGAGCGATTCCGCACGTTGAACATCTGTAGCAACGACCAGTTGGATGAAGTCGTCCATCAGGCCCAGCGTATATTGCAAGGCGTCGATTCGCAGCAACTACGTGATTACCAATGGCTGCGGCAGTACACATCCAACCGGATGTCTACAGTCCAGGCACAGCTTGACCAGCTTATGGTCGATCGGCCCCGCCGCAACATACTGCGTCGTCAGCCAGGCTGAGGGACGCAATCATGCAAATACTGATCACGACCCAAGGCAACTTGCATTGCCTTTATAGCGATGATCTGGAACTTGGCCTGGTTGGCAAGCTCCAGATCACTCGTGGAAGTCATGTTGAACCAACACCCGATGGTTGCTGGACGGCGGATATGTCGCCTGTCCACGGTCCCGTGCTGGGTCCTTTCCGGACACGGGTCGAGGCTCTTGCTGCTGAAGTCCAATGGCTTGAGGTGAATTGGTTGCCCTCTGTTCATTGAATTCAGAGTCAGTTCAGTCCAAAGACTATCAGAGATGCCCCGCGTTGGGGCGGTATCTACCGCCGCTCCGTGTTGGGGCGGCGTTTTTCCACAGATGAACATCAACGGAGTAAACGCAATGCGACAAGAACGAATCAACCGACTGGTGGCCCGTGCCACGGGCGAGGACATGCGAGAAATCAGGCGTATGGGATTCACGATTGCCGATCCTGCCCATGTCGGGTTTGATCCTGAGCCGAGGCGAAAACGATCCCCCATCATCGACTGGGACACAGTGGGACAAGAGCACGGCCAGGCCGTCTGCCTCAACCGACCACGCAAGCGGCTAGCGTAAATGACAGGCATTTGCACCCAACTCATCCAAAAGGAGTACAGACATGGCCATGAAAATCACTGTCGGTTTGCAGAAGAAGGTTGGCCTGCCAAACTACGGCTCGTTAGGAGCGTCCTGTCACGTCGAATTTGAAATGGACCCCACCTTGATCGAAAGCAACATGGACGGGTTTCATAACAAGGTCAACGGGGCGTTCCTGGCGTGCAGGCAGTCGGTCAATGCCCAGCTGCGGCAACAAGAGGGAACTCGACCAGAATCGGTATCACCTAAACAACCGACCGAACGGGGTTCTGAATTTCGTTCGGAGCCGACCCGAAGTGGCAGCGTTACGCCTAACCAGCTTAAAGCCATCTACGCTCTGACACGGCGACAACGGCTCAATGCTCAGAAGCTGGTACATGAAAGATTCGATCGCTATGTGCCTGAAGACCTTACGCTTCGGGAGGCCAGCGAACTGTTGGATGAACTCAAGCAGGAACAAAGCGAACTACGGTCAACAGCTTGATTAAACCAGGCTTATTGCAGGTAAAGCTCACCGCCCAAAGCGGGTTGTGAGCTTTTTTTTAGATATTGGGTGCAAGATCAGAACGACAACTCTCTGACACAGCAAGGAGTTGCGACGGAAACCACTCTGCCTTCTCAAAAACTCAGACCACTTCCAGGCCCAGCGATCGACTTCCTGATGAATCGGATTTAATCAAATACAAAGGCGATCGCCACGCCAATGGTGATTTCAAAGCATCAGATTACAATCTCACTATCATGACAATTTGCCTACACCGTGATTGTAATCGAAGATTTCTTCATGTGTTTGTATCACTTGAGGAACACCGTTATCATGAAACCAGCGAATGACTTCCACGTCTTGATGAAGCATTGTCTTATCCCTATCATTATTTATGGCCAGCTGTTTTAATCTCACCATCTCTGTGTACGGCAGCGAAGAGTTTAAGAGCAGGCTGTACTCAGGAGTTGCCGTGTAACCTGGATAGAGAAATGTTTTTGCCTTCGCAAATTCACCTTCAATTGCAATCGGGCAGTAGCCTACACGAAAATATGCTTTGCCAAGCTTAGGGTCAAGTCTCTCTCCTCCAAGCACATGATTCATATATGTGTGGTGTGCAATAAATTCGGGACCACTCAATATGTCATAGAATGTTATTGCTGGCTGGTCATTATGAAGGGTGACAAAGTCAAATCTTTTACAATGCGAAAAAACAGCATGGACTTGTCCTGCTCCCGCGTAAGTTAGCCATCGTGGATTCAATCGTTCACAGATACGCTCGATGGCATGCCGAGAAAAAGCGACCGTAAACTCGCTTCCGTCAATAGATATTTTTGGTCGATGACGAGAGTAATATGCTGTCCCGTTGGGGCCCGATGTTTCGAGCAGCTGGGTGAAGGTGATAAGGATCCCTCTTCCTTCAAAACGTACTTGCATGTCATTAAACGGCAGGTATTTCTTTCGTTCCGATTCTGGTATGAGTTTAAAAAGCAAACTGCCAAGGGTTAATTCGAAAAAGTACAGTGCAATGTAGGCTTTATAATCTCCTTCAGCATGTTTTTCTACCGCAGTTTTTTTGATCAATGGCTCAGCGTCTTTATAACCAAGTTCAACAAGCTTCTTTAATGCGTATCGATCCCAATTTGAAAACTGATCATGGTCATCAAAGTTTACCTGCAAAACGGCTTGTTCAACGAGCGATATGAATTTAGGATCTGCACCTGTCTTGTTCATGAACATGAGTGGGTATTTGCGTAATAATCTCATCCTCGCTTCTTTCTCGTACAAATGCGTTTTCTCCTTCTTAAGACGTTCTTTATGCTTCTTGGTCTTCCGCTCATGCTGTCGATTCTTATTGCTCATCGTGATGTCCTCTTGAATGACGATACTACTGAAGATCTATGAAATACACGTGTTCCAGAACAGAAGCCAAATTCGTTGGGGTATTGCATCTTGTTCAATCGCAATCATCTTGGCCAAGGTGCTGGAAATTGCTGGTGAAGCAATTCATTTGTCTCTGCAAAGTCTCACAATGAAGCTGGGTTTTGCTCGTTTTCAGCTCACATGTTGGACGCTACGATGACCAGATCAACTCATTGCCCCATTTAAATAGAATGAGGGAACATGTCCGCCCATTTAATATCCCTATGAGACGGAGATTCCGACAATTCCAGC
>QWPJ01000171.1 GCA_003671195.1 Planctomycetota bacterium | reverse complement strand
GTCTTTGGGAACCGAGGCGTCGGTGGGGTCATGATCGACTCCGATGGCGTACTGAGGAACTCAACGGCCGAGGACCAAAGCAGGAATCTCGAGCAACTCCGTTCGACCATGCAAGGCGCACAGGGGGATCTTGCCAAGGCGACGGATCTTCGATTGATCTCCCTTAAGGGCATCCAGCAAATGGTGCTCGAGGCTCAGAAGCAGGGTAAGTCCATCCCCGAGGACGTTTACTGCCTGGGTGGACTGACCCGAATCGATTATGTTTTTGTCTACCCTGAGCGCAACGACATTGTGATCGCTGGACCGGCCGAACCATGGGCTATCGGTCCACAAGGCTCGATCGTCGGAAAAAACACCGGCAGCCCAGTGGTCAACCTCGATGATTTAGCGACGGCATTCCGATATGTAGACCAAGCTCGCAATGGCGGTGTGTCGGTTTCGATCGATCCGACCGAACAAGGCTATCGTCAATTCAACCAAGCTCTGCGAAACCTTGGCGGAAACGTCAATCCATCCCAGTCCGCACCTGCATTGGCACGCGCATTTGGCCCGCAGCAAGTGACCCTTTCAGGACTTCCTGCAGACAGCCACATGGCACGCGTGATCCTTGCGGCCGACTATCGCATGAAACTCTATGGGATGAATCTCGCCAAGCCGCCGGTGGCCGGTTTACCAAGCTACATGGAGATGATTCAAAATCGGTCGAACGCCTCAACTCAGATTCAGTCCCGTTGGTGGATGGCATGTGACTACGACGCGATCACCCACAGCAAAGATCGGTTGGCCTGGAAGATCTCCGGACAGAGAATCAAAACCATGACCGAGACAGAAGCTTTCGACCAGCAAGGTCAGCGCAAGCAGACCGGCAAAGCCGATCCTGTGGCCAAAAAATGGGCGGATAACTTCACCAAGAAGATTGGCGAATTGGCCGTCAAGGATCCAGTTTTTGGCGAACTCCGTAATGTGATGGATCTATGTCTCGTTGCTGCATTGATCGAATCGCAAAACCTCCAATCTCTGGCTGCATGCGACTTGTCAAGCATCCTTGGAAACCGTGGACAAATCGAAACGATCAAGCTCGATGTTGCCAAATCGCTCGACCCTCAAATCAGCTTCTTGCAGACGGCCCAAGGTCTGCTGGTCTCGGCAAGTGGCGGTGTCATGATCGAGTCCTGGTACTTCGCAACCCAAATCAAGGAGAATGAGTCGGTCGGTGAGGCGAAAGTCGCTACCGCTAAACTGGACAACGATAAGATTTGGTACCAGTAACTTGTTAACTCTGAGCAATTAGCCCACTCAAAGCTTGATTCTCAAAGAATGAATCCAAAGCCCCCGGCAAAGCGAAAACGCCTGCCGGGGGCTTTTTCTTTAGTTTTCTCTATCGTCGTTCATCGGGATCAAGCTCCCGTGCGAGCACTGCGTCGCTAGAGGTTTGGGCAGAGGTTCCGAATGGCCGCGAACGCTTCGCTGTCTCACTGGCCTCGGCCAACGCTAGTTCTACATCGCGAATCTTAGAAGAAAGCTCTTTAGCAACATCCGGATTGAGATCTCTTGAAGCCTCAACCCACTGGTCTAAAAGGCTGTTGCGATCTTGCTCCAAACTCCTGGCGAGCTCGCTGGCCTGTGCAAATAGCGCAGGGTTAGGGACGTGGGGACGAAACGAATCGAGCCTTCCCTGAACATAGAGACTTTGCTCTTCGAGCCTTCCCTCTTCATCCATAGCCCGATCCGCGTGAGAAAGGCTTTTTCTTCCCAAAGAGTCAATCATGTCCTTGCGAGCTGTGTGGGAACTCTCAATCAAGCGATCTTTAGCTTCCAAAGCTCGTAGGTACTCGCGGGATTCTTGCCGACAGCCCCCAATGAAGGCAACGGAGATAATCGATGGGATCAGAAACCCGATTAGGGTCTTCTTCATGATGTTATGCGATTTCTGTTAGCGTAAAGCACAAGACTCTCGATTTGGTTTTCCGGTAAAACCTGATCCGTCAGAGTTCGGCTTCTCGCCGAATTCTACGCAGGGATTCCAAACGGTCTACGGCGATTGAAAAAAAAACGGTTCGCGGTAAATTGCGGACCCATGGGTCGGATTGCTGTACAAGATCAAGTCGATTACGAGAACGAGTCTCCTCCTCGCACTCTGTCAATGCGAGTCGAAGCAACCCTAGCCCCCGAATCATTTCAAGACCGATGCGTACCGAAAACTCTCAATCATGGAACGAAGCTTTCCGAATCGTATCCGTAAGTAACTGAAGCGAACGAGCCGCAAGAACGCCATCGAGGACTCGATGATCGCAAATCAAGGCAAGATCGCAATGGCCGTCTTGTGAGATTGGCCCCATGGCTAAACTGGTGGCTGTGACTAAGGGGTGATACAGATTCAGTGCATCTAAATGGCCTAGGCTCGAGATGCTAAATGTCCCAAGATGCTTAGCGCGCTTCCTGCCACACCAGCGCATGAGCAAATGCCAGTTGAACCTTCGGAGCAAAGCGCCGCGACGCTCGAGCCTCAAGCCGTCCCTGTAAACCTCCTGGATCGGCGCGGTCGTAAAACGATCGATCTTGGACTGCAACTCGATGAGCGATAATGCGTGCGGAGACGAGATTCGCGCCCAGATCAATCGCTCCTGTCCATTAGCGTCCCGGCGATGAATGGTCAGAGAAGCGACCGGTTCGGGATGTCGGTAGACATAGGCCACTGGACGCGCGACATAGACGTCGCGCAGTTCAGGGATATCTTGGCTGACCTTGCTGTACGCCTGTACCAGGACGGCATTCCAACCGACTCGCAACCCCTTGGATTTAAGAGACTGCCTTCGGTTCTCGACTTCCGAGACGTCGACCCTGCTAACGATAGGAAAACTCGGGACTCGCTTAGCGACAATGGATGCATCGACGGGTGTACGTCTTTCGACAGGGACCCAATGCCGCGAGCCGCGACTACCTGAACTCATCGTTTGACTTCGGATTTTTTGAGTTCGTCGAGCGATGCTTGCATCTCTGCATTACCGACCCGGCTCTTTTTAGGATTCAGAATGTTGGTGATCTGCGCATCGGCGGATAGCTTAGCCATCACCGTGTCCATTTGCTTGGCCAGCTTTTTCTCTCGAATCTCTTTGACCAAATCCTCTTTGACTGCGTTGATGTCTTGGACGACCGGGTCGGTGAACCCTTGCGAACGCAAGATCACGTACTGGCCACCGACTTCGATGATTCCTGACATTTCGCCGGGTTTAAGGCCGAACGCTGCTTTTTCAAGGCTCGCCTGGCCACCGTGCTTGCGCAACGGTGGAACCTTGCCAAAGTTGGCTCGGGAACTCGGTTCGACGGAGTACTGATTGGCCAATTCGCCAAAGAACTGCTCGGTGTTGCGACTGCGGGCCATCTCCCAGACCTCTTGGGCGGTTCGTTGATTGCTCATGACGATCGCGAGAATTTCCGCGCGTTGACCGAAATTCGCTTCAAAGGCCATGCGGACATCCTCCTCGGTGATTTGAACTTGGTCTGCACAGAGCTTTTTCAGAGCGACCGTCGGCCAGACGGCATCTCGGACGTACATCTCGATGGTTTTCCCTTTGTCGCTCAAAACGTCGGCAACCCATCGTTGGACGTCAGGAGTTCCGTCTGCATTGATGTAGCCATAAAACAAGGCGGTGTTTCGGATTTCTTGATCCACCTCGGCCTGGGTGACCGCTTGACCGCTCTTGGTCAGTGCATCTTCGACCAGTTTGCGGTTGATCTCACCTTCAAGGATCTTGTTGCCAAACCTCTTGACGCATTCCTTTTCAAGAATTTCCATCGTCACACTCTGGCCGTTGATCACGGCGGCGATTCCTGGGTATTGCTGCTGCAACTGCGACTGCCCGAGTACTGTTACGATCTGGGATCGGTTTCGAAGTTCGGTGTAGATGGTCTCAGCCGATTCGCGAAGTTTCTGCTCCTCGAGTTCCGACTTGATCCGTCCCTGTATTTCGGCCAATTGGGCTGCGGGCGGGTTGGCCGGAGGCATATGGCGCACGCACTGGAGCGTGACATTCAAATCCCCGACTTTGAATATTTCGGATACTTGGCCGGGCTGCAACGCAAAGGCGATGCGCTCTAGTTCATCCTCGCCGGTGTTCATGCGAATCGGGGGCAAAAGCCCCTCGACACTTGCGCTTGCTGGATCTTCGGAGTGCTCGCGAGCCAGAGTCTTGAACAACTCAGGATTCGCAGTGGCTTGCTGGTGGACTTGCTGTAGCTTTGCCGAATCCTTGGTCGCAATCATCCGTACCTGAACCTTGGGACCAAATTCGCTCTGAAATGCGCGATCGATATCCTGAGGCGAAACCTTGAGCATATCCTTGCTCAATTCCCTAAGCGCTAGCATGGGCCAAACGATATCCGAGGCGTAGTACTCGGGGCGTATGTCCCGCTCGCTTTCGAGCAGTTTCAAATACATCTGCACGCTGAGGTTGAATTTCGATGCGATTCGTGCGATCTCGTCGTCGACATCCTTCTGCTTGATCTCGATCTTGCGCTCTTGGCAAGCCTGGAGGATCAAGTATCGGTTAACCATATTCTCCAAGACTTCCTCGCCATGACGCAGGACGCAAAGGTTGGCCAAGTCCTGAAGGACAATTTTCTGACCGTTGACCAGGGCCACGATCGCTGGTCCCGATTCGCTCGGTGTGGCCTGCTCACTGTCCTTGATGCTGCTCCGCGCAGAGGCTTGTGTACCCGATAGCCTGCTTGTAGCTCCAGTTCGTTCCTGGGCCTGAAGCGTGCCTTGGGTCAAAGAAACGACCGGAAAACACAAACAGGTCGCCGTCAGCGTTGCCGCAAAAAGTTGTTGTGCCCGGGATTGATGTGCGTTTGGCATTAGATTCCTTTCCGATTCCATTCGAGTGATCGTGGGAGTTTAGTCCCAAGACGAATGGGGAATCAAGCCCGATTTTTGCGAGTGTACGATCCCAAATCCTTGGGCTATCGATCGGATCGAAGCGCCCCGAGCAGCGGCTGACGCATCGCCAAAACCGCTGCCAATACACAAAAGATCAAACCCAAGAGGATGACCCAAGCGAGCATCGCCAGAGGACCACTCAGCGAGACGACCGAATTGCCCCGTAGCAGAATAGGCGCCGAGGCGGCCGCTGCGCAGAGCATTCCGATCCCCAACCCACGAAACAACTGCCAGCCATTTTCCAGAAACAAGGTCCAGACCAACCTAGCTTTGGGAAAACCCATCGCTCGCATCGCGGCCAACTCGCTTTTGCGCTCGAGTGCACTTCGAAGCTGCGAGACCCCTAGCCCCAAGGTCCCGAGGAGCAATCCCAATCCTCCCAAAAGCTGAAAGGCGCTCAGGTAGGTGTTTTGCACGGCTAGCAACCGCGCTAAGACGCCATCGGCCGAAGCGCAACTGAGCCCTTCGTCGGACCATCCACCCTCCAAGGCGGTTCGGATCGATTCGAGCCCTTGGGCACTCGTGCCGTCCTGGGGCTTGACCAGGAACGCCCGGTATCCGCCGATGTCTGGAAAAACCTTCTGGAAGTTCGCTTCGCCAATCCAGAGGCTCCCCTGTAGGACGGTGTTTTGCAGCACGCCTACGGTTTGGAATTCGACTTTCTTTTGACCGAAGGTGTAGCTGAATCTCTCACCTACATACCCTCCTAAGTGCAGTGCCCAAAGCGCGGTATTCTGGTCGAGAATCACGGGCAAGGGATCCTCTTGGGTTCCCTCGGAGGGAGTTTCAAGCCCTTTCCAGGGCGATTGGCTCACGTCGGTAGCAAACCATCCAAACTCGCTCTTGCCTTGAGCGTTTCTATCGGCCATGAGCATGCTCGGTCCCACTCCCATAACCTGCGGCTCGGCCGCTTGGTACAGATTGTTGCAACTCGCATCATCCCCACCGCGAACGCGGATCGGCACGATCATCGCATCGACCAAGGCCTGGGCTTTTTCGCCCAGAGTTTGCCTCTGCTGTTTAGGATCCGCTAGGTTGACATGGATGCTCTGGGAGCTCTTTGCGATCCAAGCAAAACCACCAGTCCCACGACGGTCGGGTTGTGCTTGAAAAAGGCTCATGGCGAGAATCAGAAAACTGGCCATCGCCATGAGCGCTACGGTCAGGATACTTCTCAAGGGCGCTCGCTGGGCGTTTGAGCGGGCCAGGGTACTCAGGTCCAAACTCGGATGCATGCGGTTTTCACCTAAGCCACCTTGCGAAAGACTTGGCTGGTTGCTCGACGATTGACGCATCTGAGTGTAGAGCCACAAGACCATCGCGATCATCCATAGCATGCCGCTACCGACAAACGCCCCAGCTTGGGCTTGGCCCTGGGCCCATTGACCAGTCAGCAGGGCCAGAACACCCAATAAGAAGCATCCGATGGCGGTGTATCGAATCAAGCGGTTGCCTTGGACGCTCGGGGCTTGATCGTCCATGCGGCCTTTGAGCAATCGCGCGACGCTGGCCTTGCGCAATTGCCTAGTAACAAACCATGTCGTGGCAAGAGAAACAATGAGCCCTGAGATCCAGCCGATCCAGAGGCTCTCGGGTCGGATGTGAAAATCCAGGAACGATACGGAAATAGCGCCAACCCACCAACTCTTCAAGCCAGCAAGCAACGCGTAGGCGTAGGCGACCCCTAAGGCGACCCCGACGGCGGATCCTATCGCCGCGATCATCGCCGATTCGATCAGCAATAGCCGACGCACTTTAGATCGTGTCCAGCCCGATGCGAGCAGCAATCCCCAGTGCTCGGCCCTTTTTTCGATGGTCAATCGGAAAAGCAAAGCGACAAGGATCAATGCGGCTGCGATGACAAAGAAACTCAGGGATAAAAACAGAGCATCGAAAGGGGTCGTCCCACTCGAGGCCTTTAACTGCTGGGCTCTCAGAGGCAATTCACGCCAACCCAATTGCGTCAATTTCCCCTTGGCCGTCTGAAGAATGCGATCCCCTTGCTCCCGCCGCTGCGCATCGTTAAGCCCATCGAAGCGCAGTCCTGTTTGCGATCCAAACCGCGATCCAAATAGCTCTTTGGCTCGCTGCTCGGAGATAAACAACTTTGGGGTCAGACGGTGCGAGTTCCAGTACTCGTCATCCTGCTTTTCGATTTTCCGAGTCAATGCAAACGGAGTCTCCCAATTCGAAATGGACTCTTGATCGGTGATCCCAGGGACCAATGGAGTCCAAGCCGGGTCGTTGAAGACAGTCGGAGGCTCTGCGAACCTCGCTGGAGACTTGCGACGATAAGCTTGTGCGGGTTCTCGCAAGGGTGCGATCGCCACGATGCTTGCTTCAAAGCTAGCCTCAACTTCGGTGCCTTCGACCGTCTCGGGTAGAAAATAATCGATTTTCAATCGGTCTCCGACTTTGGCGTCGAGTTCCCTGGCCATCCAATCATGAATCACAACCCAGTCCGTAGGGACCGGATCTTTGCGGCCATCGGAGAGCATCCGAGCGATCAGTTCCCAATCGACTCCGCTGATGATCGAATACGGGACGCTGCGCCCCTGGGATTCGCCTCTTTGCCTTGCGAGGACTTCGGTGTTGTTGGCCAAGTAACTCAGAACGCGTCGCGACGAGCCGTCTGCTAGCGCATCGGCTAGTGCGTCTGGGATCATCATCTGCTGGCTGGTCAACTGATCGTAATCGAAGACCGAGACAGGCTCGGTGCCGGGCTGATTCTCTCGGTCGAAGGCCTCCCCGATCGATTTCTCGGGAAAGACACGCTGGACCCTCTCCCAGCGGAGCCCCAAGTCATCGAGGCTCAGTTGCAGGGTCTCCAAGAGGGGTTCGGAGTCAGGCACCGAACTGGCGACCGCATTGATTTGACCCTGTATTTCCAGGGCTTTCTGCAGAGACTCCTTGGATGCATAGGCATTGAGAACCGGCCTTTGGTCACTGCGTAGCGAGAAGCGGCCTAAGCTTTCATCTGGGACGATATCGACGACTTGCCATCTGGATAACGCGACGACTTCGGTGTCTCGTTTTCCCAGTGCGCTGTCGGCCGGAACGACCGCATCGCGAGAGACCTTCAAAGTGACACGATCGCCGATCTTGACCTTGAGCTGATCGGCAAGAGAGCGATTCAATACGAGTTGTTCGTCGCCCAGCATCGATGCCGGCAGGATCGTGCCGAGTTCCCAGAAGCTCGGATCGACCCCCATGAGAGTCATCTCGGTGACCCGATGGGTCGTGATTCTTCCTTCGGATTCCTCCGAGCGGTCTTGATGCTCGGCGACAACTGCTTGGATCCAAAGCAATCCGACCACGGACCCTGGGCCGGATCGGGATGGATCGGCTTGCAAAGCCGATTGATTAAACCACCTTGGCGCCACGATCATTCGCTGAATCGAACCGATGCGATCGAGGGCGATGAATTGCAAGGAACCCCGCATGCTATCGCCCACAAGGAGCGCACCGACAATCACAGCACTGGAGATTGCCACCCCAAGGGCCACGGGGAGCAAGAGACGGTGGAAGTGGGCGATGGTTCGAAAAACTAAGGAAAGCATGATGGCGTTATACCAATTTCGTCGATCGCCCAAGACACTCCAGGAGGAATTCAAAAATTTCGATATGGCGTCTTGCTTCTGCAAGGTCTTTGCCCCAGGTGTACATGCCATGGCGGCGAATCAGATATCCCCAACAGGGCTCGTTTGGATGGTCTTGAAAGTACTTTTCAACCTGAACGACCAACGAGGGGATGTCTTGGGTGTTGTCGAAAATGGGAACCCAGACGCTCGCTTGATGGGTGGTGATTCCCTCGAGACCTTTGAGCATTTCAAAGTCACTGATGCGGATTCCACCGATCGCAGCGAAGTGCTCCGAGAGCAGAGTGCACCAGACGCTGTGGGTATGGAGGATCGCTCCGGCACCTCGGCGAGCAGCAAGGCAGTGGAGCAACGTCTCTGCACTGCTTTTGGGTTGATTCTCAAATGCCGGCTTGCCATGGGCATCGCAAACGACAAAGTCGTTGGGCCCCAAATGCCCTTTGTCTTTGCCGCTGGCTGTGACCAGAAGTTGCAGCGGTTCGCGTTCGATGACCGCAGAGTAATTGCTCGATGTGCCCAGCGACCAGCCGCGGTTCCAGAATTGATGACCGGTAGCCCTGAGCCCATCGATGGTCGACTCGTAGGCTTGCAATTGCGGCTTGATCGTTTCGGATTGGCTCATAGCTATTGTTCAATAGAGGGTTGGACCGGCTGGAGAAGTTTTCGATCCCTAGGTTACCATGAGGCCGCATAACCTTCTAGCCGACCGTTCAAGCGAGGATCTCATCGACGAGCCTGCCGTGCACATCGGTGAGCCGAAAGTCTCGGCCTTGGAACCGATAAGTCAATCGTTGATGATCGATTCCAAGCAAATGGAGCAGCGTTGCGTGTAGGTCATGGACATGGACGAGCCCCTCGGTCACTCCGAAGCCGAGTTCATCGGTCGCTCCGTGGATCTTGCCGGCCTGGATGCCTCCACCAGCGATCCACATGGTGAACGAATCGACATGGTGGTCTCTGCCGGTGGTCTCCCGAGGTTCACCCATCGGCGTTCGACCGAATTCACCTCCCCAGATCACCAGCGTCTCGTGAAGCAATCCGCGCCGTTCCAAATCGAGGATCAGGGCCGTGGAAGCTCGATCGACCTCCAAACAGACCTTATCGAGCGCGTCGTCTAGATCGGCGTTTTTGCCCCCGTGGTGATCCCAGTCTGTGTGATACAACTGCACGAAACGAACCCCGCGTTCGACGAGTCGTCGGGCGAGCAAGCAGTTGTTGGCAAAGGAGCTTTTTCCTGGCTCTGCTCCGTAGAGCTCGAGCGTCTCGGCCGTCTCCTGATCGACCCGCATCAATTCGGGTGCCGATGTCTGCATGCGAAAAGCGGTTTCGTAAGCGGCGATCCGGGTCTGTATCTCCGGATCGGAAACTTCTGCATACCGCAATCGGTTCATGTCGTTGGTCGCTTCGATGAAACCTTGCTGCAAGCTCCCTGAGACCCCCTTGGGATTCTCCAAATGCAGGATGGGACTTCCCTGGCTCCGCAACGGCACTCCCTGGAATTTCGAGGGCAAGAAGCCAGCCGACCAAAGGGTATTGCCAGCTCGAGGCCCGCGTGGACCGGATTGCAAAACGACGAACCCTGGCAAGCTTTCCGAGTGGCTGCCGAGCCCATAGGTCACCCAGGAGCCGATGCTCGGCCGCCCCGGTGCTTGGAATCCGGTGTTCATAAACAGCTTCGCAGGACCATGATTGAACACATCGGTCTTCATCCCTCGAAGCCAACAAACCTTGTCGACGATCTTCTGGTGATGGGGCAACAGGGAACTGAGTTCCATGCCGCACTGCCCGTATCGCTCGAACTTGCGATTGCTCCCGAGGAGCTTTGCGTCGGCTGGCAGGAACGCAAAACGACGGCCATTGGTCAGGCTCTCCGGAGGCAATTTTCCATGGTATTCCTTTAGCACAGGCTTGTCCTCGAAGAGTTCGAGTTGGCTTGGGCCACCGGCCATGAATAAAAAGATGACGTTCTTGATCCTCGGAGGAACGTGGAACTCCGGGAGCATTCCGAGCGGTTTTGGCCTATCCTGAGCCATCATCGACTCAAGGGCGATAGCCCCAAGGCCAACTCCCGCGGCGCTGAGAATGGCGCGGCGGTTGTGCTGCATGACGCACTGGGCGGTTCGATCGATGCTCGATTTGCTGCGCAAGTTGTCCATATTTTTTTGGATTCCTCGTTTGGTTTCCATCCTACTCGCGATTCACGAACTCATCGGTATTCAATAGCACGCGTGCGACTTGGGCATAAGCCGCCTCGTCGGGATCGGCTGCTTGGGTGCCTGGGGCAGTATGAATTTCGGCTGGGTTCTGGCGATAGTACTCTTGGGTTGCCCGGTAAAACTCGTTCAAGCGTTCGAGTTCCTCTCGGCTCGGATCGCGGCACCAAGCCAGCAGAACCATGCGATGGATCCGCTGCTCGACCGAAAGTGGGTCGGACTCGCGTTTCGCCCTTTGCACCAAGAGCTCGGCCAGTTCCCAAAAGACCGGATCGTTGGCCAGCGTGAGGGCTTGAAGTGGCGTATTGGTCCGGCTGCGCCGGGTGCATACGGTGCTGAAGTCGGGGCTGTCGAAGGTGGTAAACAAAGGATAAGGTGCACTTCGAAAAAACTCGGTATACATCGTTTTTCGGTATCGATTCGCCCCCGTGTCCTCTTTCCAGGTCTTGGTCGTCTGGGTGAAGTTGTAGACACCGGCGGGCTGGGGTGGATGGACGCTAGGCCCTCCGACTCTCAAGCAAATCGCTCCACTTGCGGAAAGGGCTCGATCGCGGAGGATCTCTGCATCGAGCCGAATCCGAGATTGCCTTGCGAGCATCCGATTCGCCGGATCGACTTGAGCAATCTCCTCGCGCCAGGCGCTTGACTGTTGGTATGTTTCCGACGTGACGATCCGATGAATCAGGTGCTTGAGCGACCAACCCGAATCGACCCAGTCACTGGCCAGCCAATCGAGCAACTCCGGATGGCTTGGCATGGCCCCTTGCAATCCAAAATCGTTCTCGGTTTCGACCAAGCCGGTCCCGAATAGCTTCATCCAAACGCGGTTGGTAATCACGCGAGCCGTGAGTGGATTTTCAGAGGAGACAATCCAGCGGGCCAAGTCGAGTCGGTTGTGCATCGGGAGTTCTTGCCCATCGCGAAACACCGAAGGGATCGATGGCCCCAGAGGACCGTTGTCTTTATCGGGACTGAGAAAATCGCCTCGCAGCAATCGATAGGTCTTCGGTGGCTCTGACTGGTCTTTGGAAACCATCTGGGCGAAGAGTTTTCCCTCATTGGGTAATCGACTGCTGTACTGAGCGATCTGGGCTTTGAGTGCCTCAAGATCCTCGGCAGGAACCTTGGGTTGTTCAGGGATAGGGCTTGTGCTGATGTCCAATGCGAAGCGGCCCACAATATAACCTTGGTTGATCTCGTGCATGAGCAGAACATCGATCGGAGTGCCGCTGGGCTCGATAGGTTTCGCAAGAGCGAAAACCGCCCAGTGGGGCGCATTCATCTTCAAATCTGGATTGGCTTTGGCTTGAGTTGCATCGGTGTTGATTGCCCAACCTGTCTTGGGGTCGCCATCGATGGCACCGGCCACCGAGAATTTCGGTTGCGAATGGTCAGCCCAAGCTTGAGAGAAGTTCTGGCGGACCGTACCGCTGAAGAGTTGGAATTCCGAGAGGACGAAATTTCCATTGCTGGCCGTCCCCGGACCGCGTTGTGGCAAGGAGTCGTCGGGCAGCGTGCGCAGTCGTATAGCGGTGATCGGCTCAGTGATTTCGGTCGCCTTGGGGTGGATGAATTCGACTTTCAACACCGAGTTCCCTCGGAGTCGATCGGGGACCAAGACCGAGCCGTCATCGAGGAACTCCAAGGGGAGGAATTCTGGGCCATCGGAGCCCATGGCATGCAGCAAAGAGACCTGTTTCCATTGCAACTGGGGTATCTGTGCTTCGGCAAGTTTCTTCTGCTGAGCCTCCAGGGAAGTGAGTTTCTCTCGAAGTTTCTTTAACTGCGACAAATCCTCGAAAACCGAATCGGGCAAGCCAAAGACTTCGCCTTCGAGAACCTCGAGGGTCGGGCCTGCAGAGTTGTTATCGGCGCATGCATTGAAAAATGCGTAGAGCCGATAGTAATCGTCGATGCTGATCGGATCGTATTTGTGGGTGTGGCACTGAGCGCAGCCGAGGGTCAACCCCAACCAAACCGAGCCGGTGGTGTTGACCCGATCGAGGATCGCTTCGTGCCGGTATTGGTCTGCTTTGACACCTCCCTCTTCGTTGATCATCGTGTTGCGGTGAAAGGCGCTTGCGATGCGCTGGCTCTTGCTCGCGGACACGGCACCTGAGGGATCGAGCAGGTCTCCGGCGAGTTGTTCAATGGTGAATTGATCGAAGGGCATATCGGCATTGACAGTCGCGATCACCCAATCGCGGTAGGGCCACATGACGCGTGCACCGTCGATGGAAAATCCATTGGAATCCGCATAGCGAGCTTGATCGAGCCAGAACCGCCCCCAGCGTTCGCCGAACTGAGGGCTAGCGAGCAAATTTTCGATCAAGCGATCTATAGGGTTCAAAGAACGATCCTCGCAGACGGCTTGGACCTCCTCGGGGCTTGGGAGGGTACCGACGAGATCCAGGTAGAGACGCCGCACGAGCGTGGGGGTCGAGGCGCGCGGGGAACGGCTCAGGCTCTGCTGGTCCAGTTCTCTTTGCACCCATCGATCGATCGCGTTGGATTCGATATCGGCTACTTGATTGGCTACTTTGGGGTCGATGTCGTTTTTCGGAATCGGCAGCGAAGGACGCTCAAGCTTCGAAAACGCCCAATGCTTTTCATAGCGTGCTCCTTGGGCGATCCAGCGTCGCAAGATCTCTTTTTGAGGATCCGTAAGGGGTTTATTGAAAGATGCAGGGGGCATGAGCAAGTCGGGATCCTCGCTATGGATCCGACGAACCATTTCGCTCTGGTCGGGCCTGCCCGGGACGATCGCACGACCAGCCCCCCCGGAAGCAGTATCCCCGGAAGCTGAGTCGACCGATTCCAGATCGAGTCGAAGATCGGCTTGGCGCCCTTGATCATCGAACCCATGGCATGCAAAGCAGTGGTTGGCCAGGATTGGCCGAACCTCATTCTGATAATCCACTGGTTTTTGAACATCGCCCGTTTCTTGAAAATCAACCGGGATTTGAGCAAAAAGAGATGATGCCTGTAAAAGGGCGGCGCAGAACAGCACCACCCAAGAACCCTCGACACAGGAAAGACCAACGGCTCTGCAATCCCATGGCAGCAGAAGGCCACGGAGGACTCCCCACGGGAGCTTGGTATTGCTTGGCGAACGTTGGCCAGAGGTCTTGCAATTCATAACACTTTACTGACAATCTTGGCGAAATCTTCAACGACCTTGTTTATTGTACCCCACGCTGTTGTGTTTGCCCCTGCGAACCGACCCCTAAGGTTCTCTTTTCGGGCTTTATGAATTTCTTGGGGGCTGGTATCCTCCCGCAGTGCTCGGTCTGGCCCGATTTCCATCAGGAATATCGAATTGGACTTATATTTACCCTCGCTGTGACCTAGACTCACAATCGGTTTGAATTGCAACGGCTAACCCATGCGATGGGTCCATCGAGGTATTTGTGTCCAGCACGTTTTCTGATCTCCCCATCATTCCGGAGATCCAATCGGCCCTGAAGGCCCTTGAATATCTGACCCCCACACCGATCCAGGCAGGGGCGATCCCTCCCCTTTTGGAGGGCAAGGACCTGTTGGGTTGTGCTCAAACAGGCACGGGAAAAACAGCCGCTTTTGCCATTCCGATCCTTCAGCAGATCCACAAGCTAGGACAGTACGCGACTCCTTATCAGCCCATAGGCCTGATTCTTGCCCCCACTCGCGAACTCGTGGTTCAGATCTCGGAAAACATCAGCGCAATCGGTAGATTCACCAAGGTCCGCCATACGACGGTATTCGGCGGCGTCGGGCAGCGGCCGCAGGTCGCTGCTTTGGTCAAAGGAATCCACGTCATCGTCGCGACCCCAGGACGCCTCCTGGACTTGATCCATCAGGACTACTGCGATCTTAGCAAGCTTCGTTTCTTCGTTCTGGACGAAGCCGATCGCATGCTCGATATGGGATTCATGCCCGATGTCCAAAGGATTGTTAAGCAACTCCCTCGGAATCGTCAGTCGGTTTTTCTCTCGGCGACCATGCCTTCGGAAATCCAAAAAATAACAACCACCTTGCTGCACAACCCAGTAAGTGTCATGGTCACACCGCCGTCTCGAACGGCCGATCGGGTCAAGCAATCCGTCATGTTTGTCGATCGGGGCAACAAGCGTCGTGTTTTGGATCGATTGCTATCGGACAAAACCAGGACCCGCGTCTTGGTGTTTATGCGCACCAAGCATGGAGCCGATCGGCTCTTTAAATCTCTGATCGATGCAGGGGAATCCGCTGAAGGAATCCACGGAGGTCGATCTCAAAACGCGAGGCAACGCGTTTTAAACGGCTTCCGCGATGGCAAAATCAGAGTGCTCATCGCAACGGACATCGCAGCCCGCGGAATCGATATCGATGAGATCAGCCATGTGATCAATTTCGACGTGCCGGTCGAAGCCGAAGCCTATGTCCATCGGATCGGTCGCACAGCCCGCGCCGGTGCCAGCGGTGAGAGCATCACGCTCTGCTCAGGAGATGAACTCAAGTACCTGCGGGAAATCGAGAAGGTCATCAAAATGCCGATCCCGATCGATCAGGACCATCCGCATCACTCGCCGAACGATCAAGACCCCGAACTCAACGGAGCAAGCGTTTTTCGGCGAACCAAGAAAACCCGCGGTGAGGCTCGCGGTACGGCACGTAGCGAGACGAGCAGCGAACCTCGCGCCGCAGGTGCTTCGACAAAGCGCCGCCGAAGCATCAGCGGAAAGGTCAAGAAAATCAAACCTCGCGAGGGATCGAATCCGCCTAAGTCTTTCGGAAAACGTTCGAGCCCTAAAACCAAACGCCGCTGATTGGCACGCACCAAGACGACCCAACCGCGGCGGTATCCTGGCCGGCTTGGTCCAATCCCTCGCCGTTGGCTGTTGAAGTTGCGATGTTTTGACATTTATTGTACTTGATGCCGTATCTTCGAGTACGAGTACTGCTAACGCGGAGTACGAGTACGAAAAGTCAGGGAAAACATCGATTGAAACTCCGAAACATGCGAATAGCGCAACTTCAACGCCGTTGGCTACGAGTTCAACGATGAGCGCCTGGGATTTCCTAACAAAAACATTTGATTTTTTGGTGTGTGGCGATTTGCCAATCGTTATAGAATCAAGCAAACGACGTCTTCAAAATTCGACTGAGGACCTATGAGGATCTAGCTGTGCAGCACGAGAATTCACCCCGAGACTCATTGGGTTTTTCCCCCTTGGCCTTTGCGATCACGGTTTTTATCAGTGCATTTTTGTTGTTCCAGGTCCAACCGCTACTGAGCAAGTTCATTCTGCCATGGTTTGGTGGCACCCCTGCGGTATGGACTTCGGCGATGCTCTTTTTTCAAATCGTACTTTTCCTGGGCTATCTGTACGCTCACCTAACGAGTGTTTACCTAGCGCCTCGGTCTCGTTTGTATCTGCACCTCGGGGTATTGGCAGTTGCCCTTGGGAGCGTCGCGATCAATCGGCTGATACCTCCGGCCTCCTTGCGCCCCACGGGTGCGGAGAATGAATGGCCACTGCTTCAGGTTTTGATGTTGCTCGGAGCAACGGTTGGGTTGCCTTACTTTGCACTTTCGTCGACTGGCCCGTTGTTACAAAAGTGGTTCAGTGAATCGTTTGACAAGTCGCCTTACCGATTGTTTGCGCTGTCGAATTTTGGATCGTTGTTGGCCTTGGTAAGTTATCCTTTTTTCTTTGAGGCCAACTGGGGGATTGTCTCCCAAGCGGCGATGTGGTCGGCGGGTTTTGCCGTATTTACGCTCTGTTGTGGCTACTGTGCTTGGCTGACTTATTCACGGAACTCGCAACGCCTTCCCTTAGTTTCGATAACGAGCGGATCCTCGATTTCCAACTCAGAAGGTTCTGCAGGTGGGATTCAACCTAGCGGTATCATCGAGGGACCACCAAGTCTTTTTCAGATGGCTAAGTGGATTGTGCTACCGACATTAGCCTGCATCGTTTTTTTAGCGGTGACCAATGAGGTATGCCAGAACATTGCCACCGTACCACTGCTGTGGATTGTCCCTTTAGCACTTTATCTGCTTTCGTTCATCGTGGCGTTCGACCAACCCAAGTGGTATTCGCGTTCTCTCTACACGATGGTCGGGCTTGGGTTGCTTTTTTGTTTGTCGAACTACACCGAGTTTATTTACTTGGCTTCGGACATTTTCAATGGGATGCTAGGGCGGTCCGGCGCCAATGAAATTCAACTTTCGAAGCTTTGGTGGTTGGAGGCGGGTGTCTATTTCTCGGCGTTGTTCTGCATGCTCGTGGTCTGTCATGGGGAGCTTGCAAAGTCCAAACCGGGGCCGGGGTATCTGACACGTTTCTATTTGACCATTTCGCTCGGAGGCGCTCTGGGCGGTATCTTGGTGAATCTGATCGCACCTTATGTTTTCAAGACATTCTTTGAACTTCCACTCGCTTTTTTGTGCTGTGCACTCTTGTGCGTCGTCATTCTCTACTCGATCCTTGCACAGAAACGCAGCCCGATTCGTCTTGGGGTTTTTGGCTTCGGATCGCTCTTGGCCATCAGCACTTGCTTTTACCTCTTTCGCGAGGCCTTGCCGGATAACGGTTCCGATAGCGCAAGCGTTCTACATGAAGCCAGGAATTTTTATGGCGTGCTATCTGTAGACCGCCTTGATCGAAATACCCCGGAGGATATGTTCGCGTTCTACAGCGGACATATTCAGCATGGCGTGCAGTATGCGGATCCTATGAAAAGACATCTACCCTTGACCTATTACGGCCAAGGTTCAGGCTGTGAGATTGGCATTCGCTACGTTCAGCAAAAGCACGCGCAATGCCATATTGGAACGATTGGCTTGGGAGTAGGTACAGTTGCCACCTACGCACGAACCGAAGATAGGATTCGCTTCTATGAAATCAATCCCCAAGTCATCGAGGTGGCTAATAACACGCAATGGTTTCACTATCTTTCGGATTGCCCGGGCAAAGTCGACACGGTCTTGGGAGACGCCCGTTTGCAACTTGAACGGGAACTCAAATCCGGCGCAAACCAGCAGTTCGATCTGCTGATCCTCGATGCGTTCTCCGGGGATGCTGTCCCGACGCACCTTCTGACCGATGAGGCCATCGGCATCTACTCGGAGCATCTGAAGCCCGACGGACTGCTGGCGATCCATATCACCAACACACACTTGGATCTGTTTCCCGTCGCCAAGCAATTGGCTCAAAAGCACGGATATGGTTATCGCAGGATATACCGCAAGGAGACCGATACACTGAGTCGAAACTACTACATCCTGCTGAGCAAGGATCCGCAATTCCTCGAACAAGTCGCCGACGAAATCGAGGACTTGCCCGAGTATCTCAATCGGCCCCGATCGGTTCCACTCTGGACCGACGAGTACACGAACCTGACTCGCCTGCTGCGCTAGAACTTTCCGGCCAAGCAAGCCTAGAAAAATAGTTCCGAGCGAACGAAAAATGTTGGCGACGGCCAACGTATAGGTTTACAATTCCGTAAGCAGGTTTGGATGGGTTCTTTGCGGATCGCGCATCCAAGTCGGCAACCTACTCTTCTCGGTCTCTCTTTTCTGCATCTCTTCAATGGAGAAACGCTCATGACTAGATCTTTTTTCTCAATGGTCGGTATCGCTGGGGGTATCGCACTGGTGACCGCACTGAAAATCGGCGGGTTGGGGTTTGTAAACCAAACCCCTGAAATTCTCGTTCAAAGAGAAACGTCCAGCGACCAACCTAATGTGCTTGCCCAGATGGGCGGTATGGGGGGCGGTATGGGCGGGGGCGATATGATTTATTCAGCCACGTCTGCGAACTGGCCTGCGCCAAAACTGCTGGTCCCTTACGAATGGTCCAAAGCGAATGTCGAGGTTCCAGGTTGGCTCGATGGTGCTGCGGATGCCGAGGCCAATGAGCGAGAAGCTGATATTCGCCGCAGGCTGGACAAACGTATCGACCTAAGCCTCGGGAAAACACCGCTGCGCAGTTTCTTTCAAACGCTGAGCGACGAATTGGGGATCGCTATCTTGATCGATGAGAAAGGATTGGAAGATGAGACCATCACACCAGAGGACCCCGTAATGGCAGTTCGCACGGACACGCGAGCACGCGACATCATCCGACAAGTACTCGAACCATTGAATTTGACGACGGTAGTGAAAGGAGAAGCACTCGTTGTCACCAACAAAAAGAATTCGGCCAATATCATCCGCTACTATGACCTTAGCTTTATCTTGCCCAACAACACGGTAACGAACGATCTCATTCACGCTATCGAAACGTTGATAACTCCAGAGACTTGGGTCAACTCTGGGGGGACTTCCATGATGTCGATGGTCGGCTCGGTCTTGGTGGTCCACGCCAACGAAGAGACACAGGAAGAGCTTGCCACCTTCCTGCGCGAGATCTCTAAGCAGGATCCAACGAATCTCAGGCCACGGCGATTCGAAGAGTAGAGCAATGCGAAAAACGCTGAGAGCCAGAAGCTAGGCAAACGCCGGTGCTGGCTAACTGGTCGTCGCGATTTGAATGGGGATCATCTTAGGTGGGCTTACGTCTGCTTAGGAAGGCCCTAAGGTCTGATACCACCTCGCGCGATCCAAGACGAGGAAACAGCCTCCGGCAGCGTGATCCAAAAGCCTTAAGACCCGTCGTTACCGACGACCAGGAGCGATTGGGGACAATCGCTCTACCATGAAAGACCCGTCGTTGCCGACGACTAAGAGCGATTGGGGACAATCGCTCTACCATGGCTCTGAGTGGAATCCTACGGAAAGATGGGCTATACTAGGCCATCCTTCCTACCGTGCTGGCACCCATCCCCCCACCTCAGCCCACATTCTGTATGCTTGCCATCCTGCGCTGTTCCCATCGCTCCGTGCGCCTGGTTCTGAGCCTTCACGGTGCAGTACTGCTCCTATGCTCTAGCGGGCTATCGCAAGATCTTCCGCCCGACGCCGAGCAAACCGCCAAACTGGAGTTCTTCGAGAAGAAAATCCGTCCCGTTCTGGTTGAACATTGCTACGAATGCCACTCCGGCGAATCGAAAACGCTCCAAGGTGGACTATCGCTCGAGACCGCACAAGGGCTAGCCCAAGGGGGCGACTCCGGGCCTGCTTTGATCAGCCAGAAAAGTGACCAGAGCTTGATCATCCAAGCTCTCCGCTACGAATCGACTCAGATGCCACCCCGAGGGAAGCTTCCAGACCAAGTCATCGCTGACTTTGTCCAATGGGTCGACAGCGGGGCTGCGGATCCGCGAGTCGGTGATTCGGCGCCGATCAAAAAGTCGATCGACTTTGAACAAGCCCGCCTGTTCTGGTCGTTTGTATCCCCAAAAAATCCTGATCTGCCCGTCACGAAGCGATCGGGCTGGATCGAGTCGTCGATCGATCACTTCACGCTCGCAGCGATGGAAGCCCGCCAACTTTTACCGGTTTCGAAAGCAGGGAAACGGGAACTGATCCGGCGTGCATCCTTTGATCTGACTGGACTACCTCCGACTCCGCAGGAAGTGGATGCCTTTCTTGCCGACGAGAGCACCAACGCGTTTGCCAAGCTGATCGATCGGCTCCTGGATTCGCCGGCCTATGGGGAACGATGGGGCCGCTACTGGCTCGATGTGGCACGGTACTCCGAGGATCAAGCGCACACATTTAGCGTCCAACCGAACACCCACGGATACCGGTATCGCGATTGGGTTATTGAAGCGTTCAATTCCGACATACCCTTCGACCTTTTTGTCAAATACCAAATCGCTGCCGATCTGATGCCGATCGACGAAACCGAAAGATTGCGAAACCTCCCCGCACTCGGCTACTTCGGACTAGGTGCCCAGTACTACAAAAACACCGACGCGGCGAAAGCCGCTGCCGATGAACTCGACGATCGTATCGACACCTTGACTCGAGGCTTCTTGGGCCTGACCGTTTCCTGCGCCCGCTGCCACGATCACAAGTTCGATCCGATCCCCCAACAAGACTATTATTCGCTCGCGGGTGTCTTCCACAGCTCCCGACTCCACAACGCCCCGTTGGTTCCGTCCCCTGAAGTCGACCGTTACAACGCAGCGCAACAAAAAATAAAGCAGCTCGATGAAGCGATCCAACAGACCATCGCGCGCGAAGGCCCAAAGCTTCGCGAAGCACGGATTTCCGAGGTCAAGCAGTACCTGATGGCAACGCGTGATTTTCAGCTAGCCAAAGCCTCCGACTCCTCTTTGAAACTACCGGCGTTTGCGAAAAAAAATGAACTCGAAGCTTCGACTCTCAAACGGTGGATCGATTTTCTCAAATCCAAAGAGGCCTCCCCGCCGCTGGCTCTGAAGCCGTGGTTCAACGCCATTGCCTTGCCATCCGATCAGCCATCCGATCAGCCATCCGATCAGCCATCCGAGGCAGCAGCCGTTGCATTCGCGGAATACATTCAACTGCTCCTTCGCCAACGCGATGGCCTGTTGAGCTCTGAGGAGCAATCGAAGCTGACGCAAAATGCCCCGACGGGAAACGCTCGCTACATCAGCCCTATGGTGACTCGAAGTTCACCGACGGCCTCGATCGATGTGGAGATCCAAGGTGCCAAGGAACTGTTCTTGGTCGTCAACGATGGGGGGAATGGCCCAAGCTGCGATCACGCCGATTGGCTTGAGCCGAAACTCATTACCGCATCGGGCGAAATCGATCTGACCGAAAGAAAATGGGAGACGGTCACAGCGACGTATGGAAGCGTGAACCTTGACAAAAATGTCAACGGACAAGCCCTTCGGGTCGCAGGGAAGTCCTATTCCAAGGGGATCGGAACCCACTCGACTTCCGTTCTGCGGTTTGAACTTCCCGACGATGCAAAGCGGTTCGTCGCTGTAGGTGGCTTAGACAACAGCGGGGCCGACCAGGGTGGCGATTGCGGGAATAACGCAAGGGTCCAGTTCCGCGTCTACACCGAGTCGCCGACGGATATTCAGGTCGGGCAATCCGACCTGCTCGCCGAGATCATTGGCGAAAAGGGGCTCTTTGCCATAGAGCTTAAAGACATCGAGGCCAAGCTACCTGAGGGATTTCGCCAAACACTAAGCGTACAGCGCAGCGAACTCGAATCCCTCCGTCGCGAATCTCCAGAGATTTATCCGATGGCCCATGTCATCGCTGAAGCGAACCCGTCGGATCTCCAGGTCATGGTGCGTGGAAACCCAGCCAATCGAGGGGAGCTAGCGCCGCGCAGATTCCTGCGAATTCTCAGCAATCAAACCCCAAGAGCATTCACCCAAGGAAGCGGTCGACTGGAACTTGCCAATGCGATCGCCTCAAGCGAAAACCCACTGACAGCCCGCGTGATGGTCAATCGGGTCTGGCAACACCATTTCGGACGTGGACTCGTCGGTACCCCAGATAACTTCGGGAAACTTGGCGAACCCCCAACCCATCCCGAACTGCTCGAATATTTGACCGTCAAGTTCGTCGAGCAAGGATGGTCGATCAAATCCCTTCATCGTGAAATCATGCTCTCGGCGACCTACCAACTCAGCTCGGATCGCAACGATTCGAATCAGCAGATCGATGCTGACAATCGGTACCTCTGGCGAATGACCCGACGTCGGCTCGATGTCGAGGCTTGGCGCGATGCGCTCCTTGCGACCTCCGGGCGATTGGATGGCAAGCTCCAGGGGCCTTCGACGAATCTTGCCGACGCGAGCAACAACCGACGAACCGTCTATGCGTTCATCAGCCGACACGAGCTGGACAACATGCTCCGGTTGTTCGATTTTCCCGACGCAAATATCACCGCTTCGGTCCGCGCCGAAACCACAGTCCCCCAACAGCAGCTTTTCGTGCTCAATAGCCCCTTCATGATCGAGCAATCCAAAGCCTTCGCCGCGCGGGTGCTCATCGAATCGGCCGATAGTCTCGAGGGTCGAATCCAACATGCCTATAGGTTGGCCTTTGGACGCAAGGCTAGCCCGGGTGAGCTACGAGTCGGCTTGGAATACCTACAGGCCATCGACGCCCCAGAGCAAAAAGAGCTCAATAAGCTTGATCGATGGGAGAGGTATGCTCAAGCCTTGCTTGCGAGCAATGAATTCCTCTATATCGACTAAGCCAACCCTTCCAAAAAAGCCAGCCCCGCCTAAAAGCCAACCATGAGAGTCCATCACTCCCAACTCGCTTCCGAATCCTTCGGTGTCTCGTCGCGCCGATCGCTTTTGCAAACCCTCGGTACCGGACTCGGATCGCTCGGTCTAGCCGGCATCCTTGGACAACAAGGGCTCTTGGGACAAGACCCAG
>QWPJ01000086.1 GCA_003671195.1 Planctomycetota bacterium | reverse complement strand
GATAGAAAAAAAGGTCACCCAAATTGGCTACGCGACGCTGATGGTTATTGGTCTGAATCGCTGATGGTACTAAGCCCGGAGGGCTGGAACACCCTCTGCCGGGGTCGAAGGCCCCGTGGTAGCAGTGCAAAGCAAAATCCGCGAGGCCCGGAGGGCCGACACACAGGATTGAAAGAAACCGGGGGGATGTCCCGGGCTAATAATGCGTGGTAGGGTTCCGATCGAGGTGCATGATTGGGGCGGTGCCGGGTACTGGCCATGCCCGCGGCTTGCGCCCATGCGGCGCATGGATCGCCCGCGGCGCTTGATGGATTAGGTTGCGCGTTGGTTTTGAGTAGGAAAGAAGTAGGTCTCGTCACCGGTACGTGCGGGCTCGGAGGCCCACACTACGCGAGGAAGGAGCAGCAGCCTTACGCGCGGTCACCACCCTCACCCCCCATCCCCCTGCTCCCGCCAGCGGGCGAGGGGGGGCCGCGTTTTTATTTCTTCTGGGGTGACTTATGCTGGAAACGTAGGGAAAGCACTTCGTGCAGAAACAGCCGAACAGCCGGATCTTTTGCAAGATCCCCTATCGGAGAGGCAGAACAGCCGGGTTGGATGGGTTGGACGGATCAGACGGGTTGCGCCGGTGGCCGGAAAGAGAAGGGAATCCCTTTTGGGATTACCCGATACACCAATGGAACGGATTCCACCCCGGTTGTTCCTTGGAACGAACCAACCACTCACGAAACCAAGATGATTTCGCCGACGACTAGGCCAATCCGGTCCGCCTTCCCAGCGATTCAAATCGCTTTGGATTTTTTGATCATCGGTTTGTGTTACGTCGCCGTCGTCCGTTGGCAGTCGCCGCTGGCGTCCCTACCGCCGCTTCAAACCGCTTTACTGGCCGCTTTGGGGTTTGTTATCGCAGGCGAATTTTTGGGTGTATTCCATACCGGTCATCACCGCCCGGCTGACTACGACATCCTGCTGATCAGCGGATCCTGGCTCCTCGGGTTTGTTGTCGCGGTCTTTGGTGGGTTTTTGCTCACTCCTCTGAGCGAGCCGCTAAACAACAACAATCTTGTCCTCTGGTTCCTCGTCTCGCTGCTGTTCGTTTTGCTTTCCCATATGCTCTCTCGCGCCTTGTTCGCTTGGATGAGTGAGCGAGGCTGGACCTCGCGCCGCTGCGCAATACTCGGAAACACCGAGCTCGGTAGGCAACTGGCCGACGCGGTCGCTTTCGATCGCGATTTAGGGATCCGCGTCGAAGGCGTCTTTGACCACAATGCCGATGGCCAAGAAGGTGGATTTGAAGACCTGCTCGTAGCGATCGGTCAACGAAAAATCGACACGGTTTTCATCGCCGCACCGATGAGCATGGACGAAAAGATTCGAGGGTGGATCGATCGTCTTGCCGACACGACCGCTTCGGTTTACCTAGTCCCGAATCTCGATGCATTCGATTACCTCTATTCGCGTTGGGGATTTGTCGGCGGACACACGGTGGTGAGCATTTTTGAAACGCCCATCTACGGCGTCGACGGGTGCCTAAAACGGGGTCTGGACATCGCTTTGAGTATTTTGGGCCTACTGCTCTCTGCACCGATTCTGCTGATGGCCGCCTTGGCGATCAAGCTCACGACGGTCGGTCCGGTCCTCTTTCTTCAGCGTCGCTATGGGCTCGATGGCAAAGAGATCTCGGTTTGGAAGTTCCGGACCATGACGACGATGGACAATGGGTCGGACGTCAAGCAAGCCACGAAGAACGACCCTAGGGTGACCCCGATTGGTCGGTTGCTTCGTCGGACCTCCTTGGACGAGTTGCCCCAATTGTTCAACGTTCTGATGGGGACGATGTCGCTCGTGGGACCTAGACCCTATGCCATAGCCCACAACGAGCAGTTCCGAAGTCTGATTCGAGGCTACATGCTCAGGCACAAGGTCAAGCCGGGAATCACCGGCTTGGCCCAGGTCCTAGGGAGCCGACTCGAGACCGATACGGTCGAGAAAATGCGAGCCCGGATCGAATTGGACCATCGCTACATTCGCGATTGGTCGCTGTGGCTTGACCTGAAAATCATGGTCAAAACCATCGCTGTTGTTCTGCGACAGCAAGCCCACTGAATTAACCAAAAAACTTCCGGTTTTTCTAGGTTGAACCGCAGTCGGTTGGAACAAAATGACTAAAATTCCATCCTTAGGGTACATGAACCGGGCTTGTGTGCGTCAACGCTTTCAATCCGTCGCTCGTCGACGGAATGAAAACTCGGCGAAAGCCTCGGAAAAGGATGGCTGGTCAACGTTTCCAAGGGTTGAAATAAGATGCGTTGGGAAGGTAGAGACGAATCGAAGAATGTCGAAGATCGCCGTGGGTCGGCAATGCCCGTCGCGGGGATGGCAGGTGGCGGATTGCTGTTCCTGATCTTCACCATCGTGATCTCCATGCTTTTGGGGAGCAATCCAAGGCAGTTGATCGAACAGGCCGGTCAACAACAGCAATCGCAGCAAAATCGCATGCCGCCATCGGCGGAAAACGATAAGGATGCCAACCTCAAGAAGTTTGTAGGGGTTGTTCTTAAGGACAACGAGGACATTTGGACAAAGCTCTTTCGCGAGAAATTGAACGCTCGGTACGAAGAGCCTAAGTTGGTGATCTTCAGCGGCGCAGTTCGCTCGGCTTGCGGAGAAGCTACCGCGGCCGTCGGCCCTTTCTATTGCCCAGGCGATAAGAATGTTTACCTCGACTTCGACTTTTTCCGCACCATGGAAAAGGATCTGGGAGCTAGAGGTGAGTTCGCAATGGCTTTCGTCATCGCGCACGAAGTTGGACACCACGTCCAGAACCAATTGGGCTTGTCGATGAAAATCCAAAGGATGCAGGCCCAAGCAAGCCAAGAAGAGGCCAACCAACTGAGCGTTCGCTTGGAGTTGCAAGCCGACTATCTGGCAGGGGTTTGGGCCCACCATGCCCAGCAGATGAAGGGAATCCTCGAGAGAGGAGATATCGGGGACGCGATCAATACCGCCCAACGAATCGGTGATGACGTGCTCCAGAAGAAGGCCACTGGGCGGATCCGCGAAGCGGCCTTCACCCACGGCAGCGCCGCGGCCCGCGAATATTGGTTCACCCAAGGTCTCAAATCTGGGGATCTCGAAGGAATGATGAAGACCTTTGAACTACCCTTCTCGCAACTCGATCCGAAAACCATGCGATAGCCGGATCGGCTCGGAAAACTCAAAGAATAAGGCCGTGTTCAACGCACGGCCTTTTTTTTGGGCTCTAGGGAAGAATTTGTCGGAGAGAAAAGGTCTAAAAGCCCTGACCTCAAGCGTTTTCCTCGTTGGCGTTTAACAGTCAGCCGTAGGCGTACTGGCAGTCGACGATGGCAATGAGCCCAGTACGCCTACGGCTGACTGTTAAACGAAATGGGGCTCTCTTGCCCGGTACCTGCCACTTAGCGCCATTCGTCCTTCTTTTCGTACTCGTACTCGATCTAATATAGCGATCCGGCCCATTGGTCTTTAGGTTACCGCGAACCGCTTCGATCATCGATCGGCATCGCCGCAGTTTAAACAGGCACTGAGTACGAGCATCAAGAAATACGATGTCAGGCCGATCGGTTAGAAGTCGGCACATCGCAAGCCGAAAACGCCCCACGGCAAGGGGCCTAAGCGGAGGACACGGGGATCGAACCCGCAACCCCTTACGGGGCACATCATTTCCAATGATGCCGCTAACCATTCGCTTATCCTCCAAATGGTCGCTAGACTATCGAAAGCATATCTTAACAGGTTCGATTCACAAGCCAACTTTAAAATCTTACGCTCGGTTTTTCTCTATGAATGACTGCCGTCGCTGGATCTATCGTAAAAATTCCACCTCCTACGACCTCGTTGCTCAAACCCAGCCCGTTCCGAGCCCCGACGAACTCAAACCCCACGAATGCCTCGTGGCAGTCCGAGCCGTCTCGCTGAACTATCGAGATCGCATTCAATGGCGAAACCTTGCAGGTAGAAACGTTGACGGAAAGGTGCCCGCCTCGGATGGAGCCGGCGAGATCCTCGCCGTCGGGTCGGCCGTCTCGCGGTTCAAGCCCGGTGATCGGGTGGCTGCCTGTTTTTTTCCGACCTGGAAATCAGGAAAGTTCGACTTGGGATATCACCAAGCGGATCTCGGTGGGAATTTGGACGGAATGCTGCGAGATTTTGCCGTATTCGACCAAGACGCCTTAGTCCGAATCCCTGACGGGTGGAGCTTTACCCAAGCGGCCACGCTCCCCTGTGCGGCGGTTACCGCCTGGGTCGCCCTGGTCCGCCGTGGAAACCTACAACCTGGTCAATCGGTCTGTGTTTTGGGGACCGGCGGGGTGTCGATCTTCGCCCTGCAATTCGCCAAGCTTCTCGGCGCCAAAGTGGTCGTTACCTCCGGCAGCGATGCGAAACTCGAAAAAGCCCGCCAACTGGGAGCCGATCACTGCATCAATTACCAGGAAATCCCCGAGTGGTCCAAGTCCCTGTGGGACTGGTCTGGCCGGCATGGGGTTGACCATGTCGTTGAGGTCGGGGGTCCAGGAACCTTCGAGCAGTCGATGAAATCGGTAGCCGCCGACGGACATATCGCTCTGATTGGAGTCCTGACAGGTTTCGGTCCGCCCACCGCAAGCCTCTTTCCTCTCCTGGCACGGAACGTTCGCCTCGATGGCATCTATGTCGGTTCGCGCGATGACTTCGAGGCCATGGTCGGATTCCTCAACTCGCACCAACTCACACCCCAGATCGACCGAAGGTTTCGATTCGAGCAAACACCAGAAGCCTTCGAGTATCTGGAATCGGCCCAGCACTTTGGGAAGATCGTTATCGAGTTGTGATGGGATTGCGGCGATAGACGGCCCGGTCAGGCCACTGCACGCTGTAGTCGCTCCAGCGTGAGTCGGGGACCGGATAGTCGGTGCTGATAAACTGCGCCCCGCTTGCAAACGCTTTCTCTCGTTGTGTTGGATCGTTTTTGCGAGCTTGTTGGGTGTCTGAGTCGGCGCGTGTGCGCACCAAAAAACCCTTGTTCACGCATTGTTGGATCCGTTCGAAATCGCGGATCGGATCGTTGATCTTCATCCACGCGGCTGCCGGATGCTCGGCTCCAACGGATACGAACATCACGCGATCCTGCAAGACATCGTGATCCTCCAAATACCGATCCTTGAGTGAGTCGGTATTGTCGAGCGCAAAAAAGATCTTCCCACAGAGATTCTCGAGCGTTGGCCAACCCCGGGTTTCAATCGCTTCCCGCAACGTCTTGTACTCTCCTCGTACCGAATCGGGAGAAACCATCATCCGAGACTCCACGCACCCGCGTATCTCTGCATCGAGCGCATCGAGCATCGAGCGATCGTACTTCAGCGGCTTGACCCCGGCAGGCCCGGTAGCCGACTCTTTGATCTCCAAGAGAATCAAAACAGGAAGGTGTCCGGGGTTGGATTTCGACCAAGCGACCGTCTGCTCGAGGGCCATCTTTAAGGTCGGAACATGGGTAGCAAAATCGAAACCTGGAGCGTGGATGATCTTCGTACCGGGTCGCTTCATCAGAGTGTCGAAATCAAAAGCCATCCGGGGATCGGGCTCGGTCTGCTGAGCCAATCGTTTTCCGACCGGTTGGCTGTAAAGCCCTCCGTCAGGATCGGCATAGATGTCGAGTTCGATCTGACGAATGCCGTACTTGCCGTACTGCGTTTCCAGATTCGGATGGGAGTAATCGATCGCCTCGGCAACCGATTTCCCAGTTAGTCCGATGAGGCTCATGATCTCCGGAGCTGGTGCCAAGTGATAGGAATTGTGAGTCCCGATCACTTGGATCTGATGGAGGCGAAGATTTCGATCCTCGGGACGGACCTCTAGAGTGGCACCCACAGGGGCGGTCGGCTCTTGACCAACACACCCCTGCCGGGATTCGCTCACCAAGTCCATTCCTAGCAACCAGCCTATCGAGAGACAAATCCAAGCTCGAGCGGGAGGTTTTCGCATGGTCATCGATTGCGTTTCCAGGGTTTCAAAAAGTCCATTTACCTGCGTCTTACCTGCGTCGGTTCCTACGGGCGATCGGATCGGTCTCCAATCCATCGAAACCGAAATCACCTTGGGCAAAAAACGCATCGATCGAGCCGTTTTCCGAGGAGTCTTCCCCCTCACCGGCCCCTGGTGCCTGGTTGATCGAATTGACCACTCGGAGAACATCCAAAGGCGTTGCGAATCCATCCCCGTCGACGTCGACAAAGGGAGGCACATCCGGCCTGTTGAGCGGCAACTGCGACTGGCCTGGGTTGGCATTGATGTAGTCGACCGTCGAGAGCACATCCAACGGAGAGATCAGTCCGTCGGCATTGACATCCAACGGGTTACCTTGGTTTTGGAACGCCGAGTAGAAGGAGACCGTCACGGTGCCGACGTTGCTGACCATCTGGTTGATGTCCTGGACCTCGTATTGCAGGACCACCTGTGCATTTCTATCGGCAACATTGTGCGTAAATAGAATGCGACCGTCGGACAAAGCTGTCGCGGAGCCTTGGGTCGGTGGCGTAACGATTCGGACCGTCGTCGGATCGAGATCCGCACCCAACCCGGAGTCGTTGGCTAGAACGTTCATCGAGATCGGTCGGCCAAAGGAAGTCAGGAATGCGTCGTTGGTCGCAAACGGTGGGAATTCAGCCACATTGTTGACCGTGACGATAATCGCCCTTTCAAAGAACAGTCCACCCTTATCCGTCGCGCGAACCCTGACGGAGTAAAGGTCCTGTTTCTCAAAGTTAAATCGGGCATTGGTTTCGAGCCGGTTGCCATTGATCCGGAACGAGGCGTTGTTGAATCCACCCGAACCAGGGACCAAGCTATACGTCGCCGTTTCATTCACGTCGACGTCCAGTGCCGTAAGCAATCCGACCAACGCTCCGGGTGCGAGATTCTCATTGACCGCTTGATTGCTGATCAAGACATTCGTCGGTCGCTCGTTGACGTCGGTCACTTGCACGTTGACCGGAACGGTCACGCTTGCACCTGCCGCATCGCTGACAACAATCGTCGGTGTGTAGCTCGAAAGGGTTTCGAAATCGAACGAGCCGGTCGCGATCAATTGCCCCGCGACGATGACGAAGTCGGTCGTCGGGGTCGCAAATGCATAGCTGAACGTGTCATTGGTATCCTGATCGATCGCTCGAAGGTTTCCGACGACGCGATTGCTCCCTGCGTTCTCGGGTAGGCTCGCAGGCGTCAGTGCTACTCCTGTCGGGGCATCGTTGGCGTCGAGCACTTGGATGACAAACGCGTTGCTAGCTCGATTGCTCCCCGAATCGGTCGCTTGAATCCGAACGTTGTAAGCGTTTTTGGTTTCGAAATCGAAAGCAGACTTGGCTCGCAGTTGGTTGCCAATAATCACAAAAGCGTTGTTGTCAGCGCTTCCTGTGCCGGAAACCAATTCGTAGAGCGTTTGTTCATTGGTGTCTGGATCATCGGTCGTCAGGATAGCAACAAGCGGATTTGTCGCATTCTCGGAGATTTGGTTCGAACTGAGGATAACTTGGGTCGGAACCTCGTTGATGTCCACGATACGGATCGTAAAGTCTCGGAAAACGTTTTGACCAGCGACATCGCTTGCCCTGACTCGCACTTGATAGGTCGACTTGGATTCGAAGTTGAATATGGTATTCGCAAGCAACTGTGTGCCGGACACCTGGAACAGTCCGTTATCGAGCGCATCGGGAACCAAGGAAAAGCTGACAGGACCTGCCAAATCCGGATCGATCGCCGAGAGCAACCCGATGAAACTTCCAGGCGGAGAGTTTTCCAAGAGGTTGGTGTTGCTGAGTTCGAGGTTGATCGGGGCTTCCTCAAGATTGTTGACAAAGATCGAGAAGGACTTGGTCGTCGAATTACCCCCGGTATCGGTCGAACGCACGAGGATGTTGTAGATCGATTGCTCTTCGAAATCGAGCGATCGGGTGGTCCTGAGCGTATTGCCGACCGTCGTAAATGCAGTATGGTCGCTACTGCTTCCCTGAGGCACGATGCTGTAGATGAAGCTATCGCCGAGATCCTGGTCGATCGTCGAGAGGGTACCGAGTGTTGTGCCGGACGCTAGATTTTCATTGATCGCATTGCTCGACAGGAAGATTTCTGTCGGAGCTTCGTTTTGGTTGATCACTAGGACGCGAATCACCTTCTCGAACGAGGCACCTTGAGGGTCGGAAGATCGAACCCGGATCGAGTAGCTCGATTGGGTTTCGAAATCCAGCGAGCTATTGACTCGAAGGTCTGGTCCATCGATGGTAAACGAGGCGTTGTCGGTACTACCGAAACCGTTGACCAAGGTGTAAACATGATTGTCTGCACTGTCTTCGTCGCTGGTCATGAACGTACCGACGATGCTTCCGGGAGCATTGTTTTCAGGCATGCTCGATGGAGTCAAGTTGACGTCGCTAGGGGTATCGTTTTGGTCGATGACATTGATCACCAACGCGCGTTCGATCGATAGGCCACTGGTATCGGTGGCTCGAACACGAATCGCCAGAGTCGGTTTGGTTTCGAAATTCAGCGGTGAGAGTGCAAAGATCTTGCCATCGGCATCGACGCGGACCAAGCCGTTGTCGTTCGAGCCCGTTCCTGAAACCTTTGCGAAGGTGACCCCATCTCCGGCATCTGGATCGATGGCTGAGAGTTGGGCGATCTGGATACTGATCGCTTGGTTCTCCAAAGCGTTTTGGGAAATATTGATCGCCGTTGGAGCTTCGTTGACGTTCGTTACAACGATCGTAAAGACCGACTCGAACGGTAAACCGCCTGCATCGGTGCTGCGGATGCGAATCGAGTAGCTCGGTTGGGTTTCGAAATCGACCGCTGCGGTTGTTTGAAGCTGGGTTCCAACAAGGGTGAACTTGTTGTTGTCGGCGCTGCCGGTGCCTGCGACCAATGCATAGGTGAAGGTATCGGCGGCGTCTGGGTCGAGGGTTGTGAGCGTACCGACCGTGGTTCCGATCGGAACATTTTCAGCGATGGTTGTTCGGCTCAGGACAATCGAGGTAGGAGATTCGTTGACATTGGTGATGGTGATCACAAATGCTTTTTCCGTCAGGAGCCCACCTGCATCGGTAGAACGTACCCGGACGCGATGGAGGGCTTGCTGTTCGAAATTCAGGTTCGAGTTGGTGAACAACCCGTTGCCGATAATCTGCCAATTGGCATTGTCGGTACTTCCTGTTCCTGCGACCAAGCTGTAGCTGTAGGAGTCTACATCGTCAGCATCGGTGGTGCTGAACGTGCCGACCAAGGTTGGAATACCTGCGGGTTGGTTTTCCGCGATGGTCGCATTGGAAAGAGCGATGTCCGTCGGCGGATCGTTGACATTGAGGACTTGGACCGTCAAAGGTGTTTCGACGGCAAAGCCACCGGCATCGACCGATCGTACGCGGACCGAGTAGGAGGAACGTACATCGAAATCGAACACCGAGGTGCTTCGCAGTTTATTCCCAACGATCGTAAAGAAGCTGTTGTCTTGGGATCCGGATCCGTTGACCAACGAATAAGCGAACGAGTCGCCCGCATCCGGGTCGGTGGTGCTCAAATCGCCGACCAAGGAATTGATCGGGAGTCGTTCATTGATGGAGTTCGGATTGACTGCCACGAGCGTTGGTGCTTCGTTGACATTGGTGACAAGAATTTGGAAAACCCGTTCGAGTCCGGCGCCGAATTGATCCTCGACGCGAGCGCGGATGGTATAGGTTTTCTTGGTCTCAAAATCGAACGCTGCGTTGCTCGAAATGCTGTTGCCTGCAAGGCTGAAGCTAGCGTTGTCGTCGCTTCCGGCTCCGGCGATCAGGCTGTATGAAAGGACCGAGCCTGAGTCTGGGTCGGAACCCATCAAAGTTCCGATGGGAGTTCCAAGAGGTGCGTTTTCGGCGATGGTGTTTGCCGAGAGGTTTAGCACGTTGGGATTCTCGTTGGTGTCGAGAACATTGATCACAAACGGGGCTTCGATGAAGCCACCAACTCGGTCGGTTACCCTGACGCGGATGTTGTAAGTCGATTTGGTTTCGAAATCGTAGCTTTGGAAGGATCGCAATTCGTTTCCGACGATGTCGAAAAGCAAATTGTCTTGTCCGCCCGAACCGGGTTCGAGGGTGTAGATATGCGAATCATTGAAATCCGGGTCGTTGTTACCAAACAAACCGATGGCAGTACCGACGGGTTGGTTTTCAAGGATCGTGCTGCCCGTTAGATTCAGATTTGTTGGCAGCTCGTTGACGTTGGTTACATCGACTGCGAAGGGAGCTTCGACAAACAGACCACCTAGATCCGTGCTTCTGACGCGAATCGATAGCTTGTTGATCGTTTCGAAATCCAACGGAGCGTTCGAGAGAACTTGGTTGCCCGAAATCGTAAAGAGCGGGTTGTTCGAGTCCCCTGTGCCTGAGACCAACGAGTAAACGAATTCGGTGTCCGTAAGGGTATCTGTATCGGTCGTCGAGAGGGTGCCGAGCACCGTTCCAATCGGAGAGTTCTCGGCGATCGAACGCCTTGAGATACGGACAGAGGTCGGTGTCTCGTTGACATTGGTAATTGAGATCGGGAAGAGTTGCTCGAATGTCAAGCCGCCAGCATCCTGGGTTTGGATGCGGACCGAATAAGTGCTGCGGCTCTCGAAGTTGAAAATGTTCCGGGTGATCAGTTCATTTCCGACGATCGCAAAGAGCGTATTGTCCGCATCCCCTGCTCCGGTAACGAAGCTGTAGGTGTAGGTATCGCCGTCGTCGGCATCGGTCGATGCAAATAAGCCGACTGCTGTCCCGATCGGTGAATTTTCTGGAACTGTCGAATTCGACAGAACGATCGCAGTCGGTGGGTCATTGACATTGGTGATGTTCACCAAGAGCTGTTGCTCGACGGACAATCCACCAAGATCGAAGGTGCGTACCCGAATCGTGTAAAGATTTTTAACGTCGAAATCAAAATTAGAGGCCGTTCGGAGTTGGTCGCCGACGAGGGAGAAGAGCCCGTTGTCATCCGAACCCGCACCGGTAGTAAATTCGTATCGGAACACGTTATCGCCGTCGATGTCCGTGGTGATCAGCTTGCCAATCGTGGCACCTAAAGCCGCATTTTCAGGAATCGAATTCGGTGACAAAGCTACGGCACTGGGAGCTTCGTTGGTGTTCAAAACGGCGACTTGGAGGATCTGGCGAGTCGAGAGCCCCAGGGTATCGGTCGCTTCGAATAGAACACTCAAAAGCCTCTTGGATTCAAAATCGAAGCTTTCGGTCGAGTAAAGATCGCGTCCGATGAGTTGGAAGCTTGAGTTGTCCTCTCCGCCGGGCCCGTTGACGATCGCAATCTGGATCGTGTCGCCGTCGATATCGGTCGAGGAAACGGATCCGATATAGGTCCCTGCTGGCAGGTTTTCCTGAATCCGATTGTTCGATATTGTTACGGACGCGGGTGGTTCGTTGACGTCCGTTACGTTGATGGTAAAGGGTCGCTCAAGGAAGAACCCACCTCGGTCGGTCGCCCGTATTCTGAGGTTGTAGGCGCTACGAGCTTCGAAATCGAAGGTTACGGCCGATTGGAGTTTGTCGCCGACGATTCGAAACATGATGTTGTCATCACTTCCGGGGCCCGTGACCAGCGAATAAACGAGAAGGTCTCCAGCATCAGGATCGTCGTTGCTCAGGGTTCCGATTTCAAAGCCCGCCGGTTGGTTCTCCGGCAAAGAGCCGTTCGATAAATTGATCACCGTAGGGGCTTCGTTGACGTTTCGGATCGTGATCGTCAAAACTTCCTCGACCGACAATCCACCTAGGTCCGTCGAGCGAACGCGGATGTTCATCACCGGGGTGGTTTCAAAATCGATCGGCCGATTGACGAGCACATCGCCGTTGACGATCGTGAATGAGTTGTTGTGGGTGCTGCCTGCACCGGCGACCAATTGGTAGTTGAACGCAAAGTCGGTCAAGAAGTCCGTGTCGGTTGTCGACAGGGAACCGACGTAGCTTCCGATTGCGGAATTCTCATCGATGGCGTTCGGATTCAATCCGATCGTCAACGGGGTCTCGTTGACGTTGACGACGGAAATGAGGATGATCTCTTCGTAGGTCAAATTCGCCGAGTCGGTCGATGCGACGCGGATCAAGAAGAATTGATTGGTTTCGTAATCGAAGGTTTCCAAGGCGAAAAGTTGGTCGCCGACGATTTGGAATCGAGCGTTGTCGATGTCGCCCAATCCATTGGCCATGCTGTAGCTAAACGTGTCCCCTCGGTTCGGATCACGGCTCGTCAGGGTCCCGACGAGAGTCCCTACCGGCGCATTTTCAGGAATTGAGGTGTTCGACAGCACAATGTCGGTCGGGGGCAATGGTGGGATTCTAGCTCCGTAGGTACGTCCGAAGATCGGACTGCCCGTTGCGGTAAACGAATGGGTCCCGTCGGTCGGAAGCGTGTACTCCCAAGTCGGTTGCAGTTCGAGAACCGCCGAGATCAAACCGTCGTTGACATCCATGATCGCCCAGCCGTTCGCATCCGAGGTGGCAGCCAATGTGCTGTTGATGTCCAGGCTCCAGTTCAACAAAGTACCGGAGTCCAAATCAGCGGCGTCTTCAATCTGAAGTTGCCAGGTTCCGACAGACGGAATTCCATTGAATAACGATAGGGGCTCCTCGGGACTGAACCTTCCGGTAAACGGTGCGGTACCAAAAAAGATAGGGGTCGGCGCCGAGTCATCGAAAATAGTGTCTGTGTAATCCATGCCTGATCCGCCGTTGCCGAACGAGAGCAGAACCGAGGAGTTGTCTGGAGCGATCAAGGAGATGATCAGATCGCCAACAAAGGTGTGCGTCAGGTTCAAGAAGACATCCAAATCGCTGATCACCGGCCCGTTTGCCGGTACATCGATCGTAGAAATCGTCGTGCTAACATCGGGGATCGGGGCTGGTACATTCATCGAATAATTTGCTTTGCCTGCATTCACAACGAAATTGGGCAAGGGCAGATCGCTGCCATTGAAGATTCCATCTCCATTCAAATCCTCGAAAACAAAGGAGTAGTATCGGTTGTTCTTGGCGAAACCAAAGTCGTTACCCAGGGAGAAATCGTTCGGATCTGCCAGCGTTACAGTGTAAAAATCGTTGGCAGTCGTTAGCATCCAACCTGGAAGTTCGACGCGAACGCTGTAGGTCCCATCGGCCAGCGTCGGGAAAGCATAATATCCCGTCGCATTGACGGGAGTTTGCTGCTCGCCTGCATCAAAGAAACCGTTGGTGTTTGCGTCTAGGTAAACAAAAGCCGCGCCTCCGACGCCTCGTTCGAAGGATTCGAAAGTCGCACTGTTATTGAAATCCTCAAAGACCGAACCCGATAACCGCGCGGCGGTAGAAAAACCGGTCAATCGGATCCGATACGCCGATTCGTCGGCGTCGTTGCTGTTGATGATCAAGTCTTCGGCATAGGAACCTGGAACTGTCGGGCTGAATCGAACCCGGATGACGGTCGTTTCGCCAAGTCCAAGAGATGCTGTCGTGAAATTGACCACCGAAAACGGGCCGGGTACATCGATTGAGCTGATATCCAAAACGCTCGTGCCTTGATTGCGTATTCTCAGGTTCGTTTCGACGAATTGGCCTGAGAGGACCGAGCCCATGTTCAGGGTCGATCCGGAACCAAATTCTCGCGTGGTGCTGACCACCGAGATCTCCGGGTTGCCAATACCGCTGAGCATGGTAGCCGCATTGATGCGACCATAGCCGTATTCGATGTTCTTTCCTGTGACAATGTCATACGTTGCCCCACCGATCAGATCGGTATTGGTGCGCATCATCGCCCGCAGCTCGGTTGGCCGAATCGTCACTCCAACGACGTCGGCTTGGGCTAAAGCCAACGCCGCAATCCCTGAGGCAAGCGGTGTGGCCGACGAAGTGCCACCGAAGCCGGTAGCCCCAGTTCCTGTGTAGTCGCCGCTTGCATAACCGCTTGCCCCGGTACGGTCGGTCGTGTCGATGGCCAAGGTGCCGCCGTTGCTCGGGGCCACCAAATCCAAGGGCGAACCGAATTGACTGTAACTTGAACGAACTCCCTGATTGGTTGTCGCTCCGACGGCGATAACTCCCGGAATGTTTGCCGCTTGGGCTGCCGGTTGACCGACCGTACCGCTCGAGTTGTTTCCGGTTGCAAAGAGGTACGTAGCTCCGATCCCGTTTCGGCCGATGGTTGTCCCGGCGATCAGTGCGTTGTTGATGGTGGTTGAAGCCGCACCGCCACCCCAAGAATTGTTGACCAAATCGCCCGCATTCCAGAGCCCATTTCCGGCCGCATTGATTCCGGCCGCATAACGCAAGGCGGCTGCGATATTTGCAGTGCTAGCGACGCTGTTGCCATCAAACATCTTGATCGAGATGACCTGGGAATTGTAAGCCGCACCGAGGACTCCCAAATTGTTATCGCCCCGGGCTGCTGCAACGCCTGCAACGGAAGTGCCGTGACGATCCGCACCGAGCGGTTCGGATTGGTTATTGTTAAAGACAAAGTTCCAACCGTGGATGTCATCGATCCATCCATTTCCATCGTTGTCTTGCCCATCCCCAGCGATCTCGCCCGGATTGGTCCAAATGTTCAGGTCCGGGTGGGTCGATTGAACGCCGTCGTCAATCACCGCAATGACCGTCGTGGGTGATCCACCCCGATTGATATCCCAAGCTTCCGGCATGTCGACATCCGCGTCGAGCAATCCGCCTGATTGCCCGGTGTTGTTCAGATGCCATTGATTCCCAAATCGAGGATCGTTCGGCGTGTAGTAACGCTGCCAGTTCTGATAGAAGTTCGGTTCGACCCATTCGACCTGTTGGCTGTCTTGCAAAAGATTCGCACGATCGAGCGCCTTGCGACCCGTGGAACTGGCAAAACGTCCGACAAACTGATCGGTCGTTCCCTCCAAAGGTCGGTAACTTGCAACCTCAGGAAGCGAAGAGAAGAATTCCTGCGCCGAGACCCCAGCTTTGAGATTCACGATGAACTCGTCGAGCAAGGTCAGTTCGGTTCCCGTCGAGGCTGCAATGTAGACCGGGGCTGTATAAGCCACCCCAGGGATCTGTTCAATGCTCTTGAGTAGCTCAGGGGTAAGCTCCTGGGTGGTTTGATAAACCCTGGCTCTGCCACCTAACCCAAAATCTCCGCTCAGAAACGCCGGAAGGTCCACCGACGACTGATCCAATCCGATGACCAGTTTACTGGTCGACACATTCAACCCAACGAATCGATCGTCGATCGAATAGAAGGCATCTGCATCCTTGAGCGGAACTTCTGATCCAGCCAATGCATCCCAATTGACGTTGTTCCAAACCACGTCGCTGGCCAACATGGTTCGCAACTCCAGTCGCTCGAACCGATACGATCGTCGAACGGGCCTTCGATTTCTCTTGAACATGCTTAATCAAACCTTCGAAAAAGACCTTGGGATATCCGACGAGCCTGGGATTGGAAAATGTAAAATAACGCGCTGCCCGCCGCTTGATTGGCGATCGTCTAAGAAAACGATACATTAAGATTATAAGTGCAAAATAGAGTGCTTTGCTGGTAACCCGAAGACAAAATGAAAAAAACTACCCCCCTAAATGAGGGGTAGTTCCCTACGATCTTTTCTGAGTTTCAAGCGCTTAGGTCCCGAATCAACCCATCGAGCTGCTCACGCCGCCCGAGGCAGGTACATAAGCCATCCTCGCGTAGTCCATAACCATCCGGTGGCTGCTGAATCGCCAAGCCAGGGTGCTGATGCTGTTGCGCATGCGTTGGATCCAAGCCGCCGGTAGGCCGTCTTGGTCTCGCTCGAAAAACATTGGGATTACCTGATTTTCCAGTGCCTCATAGAGATTGCTCGCGTCGCGTTCGTCGGTGATCCGGTCCTCGACATGGCTGGTCCCTTTGCCGATCGCAAAACCGTTAGAACCGTTAAAGGCCTCAGCCCACCATCCGTCGAGAATGCTAAGGTTCAACCCCCCATTGAGGATGACTTTTTGTCCGCTTGTCCCGGAGGCCTCCAAGGGGCGTCTTGGATTGTTGAGCCACACATCGACCCCTTGGATCAAATGCCGGCATACGTTGATGTCGTAATCCTCGACGAACACAACCTTGCCAGCAAACCGTGAATCGCCCCGTAGATTGGCGATCTCCTGGATGAATCGCTTGCCGGGTTCGTCCTTGGGGTGCGCTTTGCCTGCGAACAAAATCTGAACCGGGCGGGCCGGATCGTTGACGATCGCCGCGATGCGGTCCAGATCGCGAAAGATCATGTTGGCGCGTTTGTAGGTCGCAAATCTTCGGCCAAAACCGATCGTCAATGCGGCGGGATTGCCGACGCGCATCGCCAAATCCATCGATTCCTGACTCTCGTTCCGCTGGCTCATCTGACGTACTAACCGCCGGCGAACAAACGACCAAAGCATGGTCTTGAGCGCATTGTGGGTCTCCCACAACTCGCCCGGGTCGACCTGATGGATCGATTGCCATACCCCTGGTTCTCCCATGTGATTGATCCAGTGGGCCGGGAAATGACGATCGTACAATTGCAGCATTTGCTCGGCGAGCCAACTCTGAACGTGGACTCCATTGGTGATATGGCCGATGGGTATCGCGTTTTCTTCGCGGTTGGGCCATAAGGCCCTCCACATACGACGCGATATGTGTCCGTGCAAATGGCTGACCGCATTGGCACGCCGTGAAAGCTTCAACCCCAAGACCGTCATGCAAAAGGGCTCCTGGTGATCCCCAGGATTGACTCGCCCCAAACTCATCAAGTGCTCATGGGAGATACCAAGCTGGTCCCTCAGTGGCCCTAAATGCTCCTCGATCAAATCCGCATGGAATCGATCGTGCCCGGCAGGCACCGGCGTGTGCGTCGTAAAGACCGTCGAGTCGGCGATGTCTCTTTGCGCATCTTCAAAACTGACCCCGTCTTCTTCCATCCGCAATCGAACGGCTTCCAGAGTCGCAAACGCACTGTGGCCTTCGTTCAAATGATAAGCCCCAGGGCTGATGCCCATCGCATGCAAAATACGTATCCCTCCGACTCCGATGAGCAACTCCTGACGTATACGCGTCCGCTCATCACCCCCATAGAGTCGACTCGTCAACTCTCGATCCTCCGGACGGTTGCTCTCGTCGTTGCTGTCGAGCAAAAACAAAGTCACTCGACCAACGGCTAGCTTCCAAACCTTGGCAAACAACTCCCCAGATCGTGTCTCCAAACGCACCACGAACGGACTGCCCGAGGAGGTCCGAGCCGGCGTCAACGGAAGATTCTCGACGTTGCTTTCGATGTACTCCTCGGATTGATATCCGTCGGCCGATAACCGCTGCTTGAAATACCCATGATTGTAGAATAACCCGATACCCACCAGAGGTATCCCTAGACCACTGGCGCTTTTGATGTGGTCCCCAGATAGAACCCCCAATCCTCCCGAATAAATGGGCAACGATTCGTGCAATCCAAATTCGGCCGAGAAATAAGCCACCGGCTTGCTCCCCAATACTCCAGCGTGGGTGTGCGCCCAAGTGCTGTTGTAGCCGATGTACTCATGGAGCCTTCGGTACGCATAATTGATGCGACTATGCAAAACCCGCTCGTTGGCTCGATAAGCCAAACTCTCTGGCGTAAACTCCCGGAGCAACGCGATCGGATTGTGATCGAGCTCCCGCCACCGCACCGGATCGATGTCCCGAAACAAATGGACCACCTCGGGATGCCAACTCCACCAAAGGTTGCCTGCAATCGCCATGCACTTCTGGTAAACCAAATCCGATCCCTCAGCCGCAAGGTCTACCGAGGAACCGTTGGGGTTTTGATCATGCCCTAGAATATTCACAAGCTCTCCTGCTCACAGATGGAAGATCGCCGATTCGAAGCTACAATCAACGCACAGGATCGAACCCTGCGCTCGGGCCCATTATGATCGAACCGCGAAAAAAATCTCCACCAAATAACCTACTGCCCATACTCCCCTATTCGGCCGCCGACCCGCCAGCTCCAATCGAATCGCATCGGATGCGATTTGCGGATAACCAACTCTAATAAGGCCCTTTTCCATCACTGAAACACTTCTTAGCCAACAGCTCTCCAAGCTTCCGGATTTGCTTCCCCTGCTGGCGGTCTTGCGATCCTCTCCGAAGTCCCTCTCGGAGCGCCTAGGAACTCTTTCCGATCTGTGCACCTTCGAACAGTCGGTCGTGTCCGATTCGGCTCTGCATATTGCTTTCTACTGTGCTACGGCACACGCCTCGCTGACCGATGCGTTCATCCTGACCCAACGCAACGCAGCCCTGCGCCGAATCGAAACCTCCAGCAATCCCGCCGCTGCAATCTACCTTGCACAGCACGCAAGCGGAAGTCGATGGATCTCGGTCGGGATCAGCCATCTGACTACCAGCCGACAACACCTGGCAACTCCATCGGTAGTGGCTCACCCCAGCTCCTCGGGCTGGACCCTCCAAGGCACGGTTCCATGGGTGACTGCCTGTGCTGAATCCCAAGCCCTCGTCGTTGGGGCCTGCGATCCGACCGATCCAGAACTCCAGTCCTTGTTCTATCTTCCGACCAACGACCCTCGGGTCCATCGCGGACCGGGCATGGATCTGCTGGCTCTCAAGGATAGTTGCACCGATGAGGTCTTCCTCGATCGCGTCTGTGTCGGCCCGAAGCAAATCCTCCATGGTCCGGTCCGCCATGTGATGGCTGTTTCTCAAAGCGGTGGAGCCGGTGGACTCCAGACCAGCGCTTTGGCACTCGGGCTAGCCGCACGCGCCATCGACCATATTCTCGTGCAGTCGACCAAGAGGTCCTCCCTCGGACGCTTTGCAGAGAACTTTCAACATCGCTGGGATACCCTCAGCGGCAGGCTCTACCAAGCCACCCAAGCCGGCCAACGGACTGTCGATACGGCCGAGCTCCGCAAGGATTCCAATGACTTGGTCCTCAAGGCCACCCAAGCTGCCCTGGCTATAGAGAAAGGGGCCGGTTTCATCGCCAGCTCCGATGTGGCTCGCTGGGCCCAAGAGGCTTTGTTCTTTTTGGTTTGGAGTTGCCCACAACCGATAGCCGAAGCCCACTTGTGCGATCTGACTCAGTTCAACTCCCATCCCTCCGATGCGTATTAGGAATTCCAAACCCATATGTCCATGAAAGCTGAAATCATCTCCGTCGGCGATGAACTCACCAGCGGCCAACGCCTGGATACCAACAGCCAGATCATCAGTCGTAGGCTCGGTGACCTCGGGATCCGCGTCGGGCATCATACCACCGTCGGGGACGACCTTGCCGACAACGTCTCGGCGTTTCGGATTGCTGCGAGCCGTTGCGACATCGTGATCATCTCCGGTGGTCTAGGCCCGACGGCCGATGATTTAACCCGCGAAGCGATGGCCGAGGCCTTCGGCCAACCGCTCGAATTCCGACCCGAAGCGATGGCCCATATCGAGAACCTCTTCAAGTCTCGAAACAGATCCATGCCCGAACGCAATCGGGTCCAAGCCATGTTTCCTCAAACCTCACGCATCATTCCCAACCCCCACGGCACAGCGCCTGGTGTCGATCTGGAGGTCCTGGTCAAAGACTCACAGAACATGGATCACCCAAGCCGGCTATTCGCTCTGCCGGGAGTTCCGGCCGAGATGATTCAAATGCTCAGCCAAACGGTCGAACCCCGCCTGATCGAGGAGCTCGGACTCGGGCATCAACGCTGCTTTTTTCATTCGGTAAAACTCTTCGGGCTCGGCGAGAGCGACGTCGAACAAGTGATCCCCGATTTGATCTCTCGAGATCGAATTCCCCGCGTTGGTATCACGGTATCCAAAGCGACAATCACCCTGCGCATCGCGGCGCTTGCCACCTGCGAGGATGAATTTCAATCGCTCATCGAACCGACCCTCGCACAGATTCGCCAAGCCTTTGGCGAAGTGATCTTCGCAGAAGGTGACTTGGAACTCCAGGATGTCATCCATGACCTTCTGGATCAAAAACACCTCACACTGAGCATCGTCGAAGTAGGCTCAGGTTGTTGGGTCGGCCAAATGCTCTCCGAGGGCTTGGAACCCAACAAACCGGGTGGACTCAAGCACCTTGCATGGCAGCCTCACCTGCCCGCTTCGGCGACGGCCATGGATGGCAATTCCCCATCACTTGCTGATCTGGCTCTGGAATCGAAGCAACTTAACAGGACCGACTATGCCATGGCCGTCGGTGTCTACCCCCCGAGCAGCTCGTTCCCTCGAGAATCCTCCTTGCCATCGACCGAATTGCAAGTTGCGATCGTCGGCCCAGCCAACCGAGCGACGCTGAAAACCAAATCGGTCAGCGGACACCCTGAACTGTTCTATCAGAGGCTAGCCAAAACGGCGCTCGATCTGCTGCGCAAGGAGCTGCTCGATGAGTGAGGAAACTTCGAAATTCGAGTGGGTCAAAGTGGCCAAGATCGAGGACATTCCCAAGAACGAAGGGCGCGCCTTTCCGGTCGCCGATCGCATGATCGCGATCTTCGAGTCCGAAGGCCAATACCACGCTCTGGATGATTTCTGCCCGCACCAAGGAGCTTCGCTCTCGGCCGGCTGGATCCACGATGGATGCGTCGCATGCCCATGGCACGCTTGGCGTTTTGCCCTAAGCGATGGGACTTGGATGGACAACCCTAAGGTGAAAACCGACCACTTCGAAGTGCAGGTGCGCGACGGGGAGATCTTTGTCGCTGTCCCGATCCTGTAGCTGCTTAGTTACGCCTCCGCCGGGACGAGCCCGACGGTAGGCTTTTCAGTCCATCAAAAAGACCAAGGCGATCGCATTGCCTGTCCCCCATATTCCCGCGACGAGCACCCCGGTGATCGCCTCGGTATCTCCGATCCGATAGATCGATACCTCTTGAATCTCCGGAGAATCAAAGACGCCTTGGAGCCCAAGTGCGGCCCCTTGGGGATCGTCATGATTCTCGGTCAACTGAGAAGCCGCCAGACTGGTTGCGGGATCCTCCAACTCCTCAAGCTCCTTGAGGATATCCCTACACATCCCCTCGGGGCGATGGTACTGAAGTTCCCAAGGCGCGGTCCAATTCTCCGGACCGATCGACTCCCAAGCATCACCCACGAAATGCTGATACTTGGATTTCGCAAATGCCTCAAGATCTTCAGAGGCGATCGGAGAGTCGCTCACGAAAACCGAAACTCCTAGCGTATTCTGGGACGGTTTACCGAAAAGCTCCTCCAAACGCTGGACGGCCTTGGTCAAATCGTCTTGGGACATCGGCTAGTCTTTCCACTGATACAGACAAAGGGACTTTTGGGTTCGGATCACCACGTCCGATCCAGCCACGGCCACGTGCGCCCAAGCTTCCTCGTCGGTGATCTTCAGTTCGCCCAACATAGTGTACTCGGCTGGATTGTGAGCGATCAACCGAATTTTGCCCGCTTGGTCCAACGCCAGGATCTTCTCCCCGTTGCTGACCATGCTCCAGTATTCGCCGTAAGGTCGTGTGATCCAAGTCTCTTTACCTTCCTTGAGATCGATGCACGCAAACCGCTTGTTCCGCAGGTGCAAGTACAAGTAGTGATCGATCACCACAGGCGAGGACATGTAACCCTCGACCTTGTTCTCCCAACGCGCATTGGCTCCATCGGATTGGACGTCCAGGAGCAACGACCGCCCACCGTAACTGCTTGTGAAGATCCCGTTGTCCCACACCGTCGGGGTCAAAATGTTCATGCCTCGGAACGAATCGACGTTCTTGCTCCAAAGTTTCGATCCGCTCTCCAAATCGACTCCGGCCATATAAGTCCGGGTCTGTACGATCAATTGACACTTGCCATCCAAGGTCGAAATGACCGGTGAAGAAAAGGCCCCACTGGACATCATGTCGCCGTTGTCACCCAGTGCGGACCAAACAATCGAGCCGTCCTTTTTGTTGAGCTTGTGCAACCCCTTGCCCGCCTGGATATAGAGAAAGTCTCCGTCGATCAGCGGGGAACAGACCATCCCAAAATCGGGCACCTTGCCAAATTTCTCGGCGAAATCGACACGCCACTTCTCTTCCCCCGTCTGGCAATCCAACGCGACAAGAACGTCACGAATTCCGCCGACGAACAAGGTCTCTCCGTCGGAAGCGGGCGTTGAACGAATCCAACTCCCATTCCTGGCCGCAAAAAATGGGACCTTCATCGATCCCTCCCACTCCTTGCTCCAACGCGTCTCCCCAGTACGGCGATCGACGCAAGTGACCTTCTCTTTGTTCCCCGAGGACTCGGTGGTAAACACCGAGTTGGTCGTGACGATCGGCCCGGAATAACTGTCCCCAAAGGGGACTGACCAGACCTGTTTGAAATTCGCATCCGTAAGCGTGCTCGGCCAGTTCGAATCCTTGACCGTGCTGTCGCGGGAGCTACCCCGCCAAGTCAGCCATTGCTGATTGTCCTCGCCGTGGGCCCGACTATCGTGCAGAAATCCAGCTCCAAAAAAACCGGCGATCCCGGCCGCGACGATCGATCTTTGGAAGAACCGTCGGCTGGTTTTTACAGAGGCTGCTTGGGGCAACGACGAGTCGAACATAGAACACCTACTTTTGAATCAAAATCCAGTGAATTGCAAATCGCACACTTCCAGTGCGCGTATCGAGTCATGGTAAAGATATGCCAACCCCCCCATTTGGGTGCTCGTGCCTCGCATCGGATTTCGTCGTACTCGTACTCAGCGAAGCGGTACTCAGTCCGCCGCGGCGGACGGTACTCGTACTCGACGGCTGTTTGAACTGCGGCGATGCCGATCGTTGATCGAAGCGACCAACCTCAAAGCTCAGCACATCGACTCCGAACGCATGCAACTCAAAGTGCACAACCCTCTATCGGGATATGAGCAGCCAGCTACTACCCCGGGGTAGCCACTGGGCTGTCGAGCCCACTAAACAGCTCCACATCATCACAGGTGCGCTCGGAGCCTACCACCGGACGAGTCCGGTGGGAGAACAGGCATCTAGAGAGCCAACCGATGTAGGCTTC
>QWPJ01000036.1 GCA_003671195.1 Planctomycetota bacterium | reverse complement strand
GGGAAATGTGCGTTACGGAACTCACCGGCCGTCTATCGGACAACCTGCCAGCGATTTCCCAGCGTCTGAAGCTCCTACGCGCCGAGAGGCTCGTGAGCACCCGTCGCCAGGGTAAGCACATTTACTACTCGCTTGCCGACAACCACATCGCTTCGTTGATCGAAAACGGTCTGGCTCACGGCAGTGAGACCGACTGCACGGTTTGCCCGCCTACGTAACGCCCACCTTGTTTTCCCCTTTGTTTTTTCCTTGAAGAAAGAATTTGAGAGATCTGAAAATGTCACACCACCACGAAAACCATGACCATGTCCACGGAAAAGATTGCGGGCATACAGCAGTCGAACATAATGGACACATCGACTATCTCCACGATGGACACTTGCATCACCCGACCCTCGACGGAGTGATCGAAGAGCATGTCCTGGAGGTCTCGACTCATAACCCAGCCTCCTGCACCGGCGGACATGTCTGCTCGGCCCACCCGGCCGATCATGTGCACGGCCCGGGTTGCGGACATCCTGCGGTCCCTCACGGCGACCATGTCGATTACCTTGTCGATGGCCACTTGCACCACCAGCACAATGGCCACTGCGACGACCATGGAAAGCTCCAGGTCGTCGGACAGTGAGCTTGGGTCTAGTTCCCCCACGGTCCCCATCTTTGGGAACTCCCTATCCTTCGGAAACTGTTTGATCTACTTGTCTTGAATCCGTCTTGACCTGGCTTCCTTCGGTTGGCTATTCTCCGGGGCAGGCCAGGGCAAGTTCGGTAATTCCGGCGAGCTTGGTCAGCGTTACAGGATAGACCTGCCAAGCGGATTTAGGTTGAGTGCGTTCAACAAGGATGGTTGAGTTCCATGTCCACTACGAAAACAGTCTTTACGACCGGCGAGGCTGCAAAGATTTGCAAAGTCAGCCAACAAACAATCATCCGTTGCTTTGACAACGGAACATTAAAAGGATTTCGCGTACCGGGAAGCCGATTCCGTCGGATCCCTCGCGACCACCTCTTTGTCTTTATGAAAGACAATGGGATCCCAACGGACGCCTTAGAAAGCGGCCGAAAGAAACTCCTAATCGTCGATGACGATCAGGACTTGGTCGATCTGATGCGCGACGGCTTCGAACGCGATGGGCGATTCGAAATCCGCACTGCAAATAACGGTTTCGACGCCGGAATGCAAGTCAAGGAATTTCGCCCCGACTTGGTGGTCTTGGATGTCATGCTGCCGGACATCAATGGCCGCGAAGTCTGCCAACGCGTCCGCTCGGATCGCACCATGGACACCGTCAAGATCCTGTGCATCTCAGGGATGGTCGAGGCAGACAAGATCGCCGATCTTCGTTCCGCCGGCGCCAACGACTTCATGCAAAAACCCTTCACCATCGATCAACTCATCGAGAGGGTTTGCGATCAACTTGAAGTCGATCGGCCTGTCGCTTTGGTCTAGTCGACCCGCTTGGCGACCTCTTCGAAATATCTGCGGGCCGCAGGATGGTAAGGTAACCCTTGCCATTCGGCGGCCATCTCTTTGGCGATCAGCCCATCGGTCAACCCTTGGGTCTCATAGAGTGCCTTGAGGCACTCCTCGACCAATCGTGAAGGGGCGTCGCGCCGGACCACCATCAAGGCGGCTGTGGCAAGCGAAGTGACCGGAGCCTCGAGACTCCCTCGGTACGCGCCTGCTGGAAATTGGTACAGCCGAAACATGGGCTCGGCAAGTGTCATGTTGGGTGCATCGGCGATCGAGAGCAATCGATACTCCCCAGAGGTAATCAACTCCGAAAATCCAGGTTGCTCGGCCTTGATCACCGCAAACATCGGCAATCGGCGCTCTCGGACCCCAACGGTATTCCAATCGCTATCGACGATATCAAGGTCCTTCTCGCTCATGCCAAAATACTTCAGTAGCTTCAAGGACGCCTGACGCGTTCCGGAATCCTTGCTCCCCAGGACCACCGATTGACCCTTCAAGTCGGTGACCTTGGAAATCTCGGTACCACGGGGGATCAAGATGTGGATCGGCTCAAAGAACAAAGGGGCCACGACGGCGACCTGATCGGTACGAACCGTTGATTCTTGCATCAATGCGACATCGGCATGCTTGTCGAGCAACTGCTTGAGGTTTTCAACCGAACCACCCGTGGCCGTCACGGTCGGTTGCCGCCCATTGCCAGTCCGCATCCGATCGGAGATTTTACCCGCCAAATCGTAGTACATCCCTCCGGGGGATCCCGATGCGATGGTGATTCGATTCGGAAGGCTCGAATTGCGGAACTGATCCCATAGGGAATTTCCCAGCAGACCGATGGCCAATATGCCAGCAGCGATTGCAAGGAACAGGTTCTGCGCCCATCGCTGAGAGCGGCTCGGCTCGACCTGTCGCCCTCCGGTCAGAGCAGCGACAATCGGGATGTTCTCTATCCAAAAACGGGCCCGCCGCATCAGCGTTGGGGGTTTGGCTTCGATGGGATGCCCGTTGAGGAATCGTTCCAAGTCGTCTGCAAGATGAGCCGCGGATTCGTAACGCAGGTGAGGTTGCTTTTCAAGACACTTGCCGACGATCGTCTCAAGATCGACATGGATGTTGGCCTGCTGTTGCCGGACCTGAGGCGCAGGCCTATTGATTACCAGCATAATCGTCTGCATCACCGATTCGGCCTGAAACGGGGGCTTGCCAGTGAGCAATGCAAAAAGAATCGCCCCCATGGCATACACATCGGTCGCAATCCCTTGGGCCTCGCTCTTTCCTGCCGCCTGCTCGGGCGACATGTAGCTCGGCGTTCCAATCGTCGCCCCAGTGGCCGTCAAACCTTGTTCGGCACCCATCTGCTTAGCTAGCCCAAAGTCGGTGATCACGACGTGATCGCTCTCATCGATCAGAACATTCGCAGGCTTAAGGTCCCGGTGGACCACCCCGAAGGAATGCGCGTAATGGATGGCCCTGGCCACATCCATGACATACTTGACTGCACGCTTGGTCTCGAGCGGTCCTTCGACAAGGATTTTCGACAAGTCCGTTCCTGGGATATAGTCCATCGAGAAGTAGTGATGGCCGTTGCTCTCACCGCAATGGTAGATTGTCACAATACTCGGGTGCGTTAACTTCGCGACGCTTCGGGCCTCGCGGTAAAACCGGTCGACCTCGTCGTCGCTGGCCAACGCCCCAGACCGTATCATCTTGACGGCCACTTCGCGGTTTAACGCGGTTTGAGTCGCCAGGTACACCACCCCCATCCCTCCACGGCCCAAGACACGCTGAAGGATATAGTCTCCAAAACGGCATGGCAGGGCGGCTTGGCTGTTCTCGAGCGAGGGAAATTCGGAAATCTTCCCCCCCGATCCAGTAAACTCCGAAAGGCTGAAGTCGACATCCTGGCTGAGCATCCGACGAGGCCTCGCGGGCGCGTCGATCGTCGCGGCGTTCGGGTCGTATAGGTCTTGCCCTTGATTCACCACTTCCGAAGCATCCACCACTTCTGCAGACCCGATCGGTTCACCGGCGATCGATCCGACTCTGGACGTATCCTGGTCGGCGATTTCTGCCAAGGTCGGGCCAGCCATCTTCTCGATCCAATCGGCCGTTTCAAGCAATTGGGCCAACCGATCGCGAAACTGTGGGTGTTGCTGCAAAAACTCTTCGCGGTCTACGACCTTCTTGGCATCATGCTCGCGCAAAAACCCGAGCAGAATCTCGTCGAATTCCTCGGTCAACTCATCTTCGGATGGATTTTCAGTCATGAAAGACCTGCGCTAGCGGCGCCTCGAAATCACCTGAATTCCCTCAACTGCTGCCCAAACACTCTATCTACTATACACGATCCGATGCCATTTTTGATTTTGCGAAAAGCCTAAAGCGGCTTGGCAATGCAGTAAATCCGCGTTGCGGTCCGGATCAAAACCCGATCCCTCAAAATCGCTGGACTGGCCATTCCCATGTCGTCGCTCTCGAATTCATTGGTGTGGAGGATCTTGAACTCATCCCCAGCTTGAATCACAAACGTTTGGCCTTCTTCGTTTAGGCAGAAAATCTTGTCCCCATAAGCCCACGGCGAAGAGGTAAATGCCCGTCCATTGGGGATCCGTTGCCGACTGTAAATCTCCTTGCCCGTCGCCGAATCGAAACAGGCGAATAAGCCCGCATCGTAAAGAACATACATGCGGCCGTGATACACCAGCGTCGATGGGTTGTAAGGAGCCCCTTTGGGAACACTCCATGCGATCGACTCCGAGGAGGTCGAACCCTCGGCCAAGCTGATGTCGCCGCTCGCACCAGGCTTAATCGCATAAATTGGTCTCGTCTGGTCGGCGACGTAACCCGAGGTCACATAGAGCAAACCCTCGGCCTCGTAAGGTGTCGCAATCGTGATGCTTGACATCCCTTTCAAAGACCAAAGCAATTTCCCATCCAAATCGTAGGAACGCACCTGAGACGTGCCCGCCGTGACAATTTCAGTTCGACTTGCGTTTTTCCAAATAAATGGAGTCGACCAATTGCTCTTCTCCTCTCGCTCAACCTTCCAGATCTCCTTGCCCGTGGCTGCATCCAAACAAGCTAGGTACGAGGCTCGCTCGTTGTCGTTGCAAAAGTACAGTCGCCCCTGATGCAATACCGGCGATGCGGCCGCCCCCCATCCCAAACGCGTCGGCAATGCTTCAAGCTCCGATCGCCAAATCTCGTTGCCATCGAAGTCCAAACAGAAAATCCCCAAGCTACCAAAGCAACAATAAATCCGCTCGCCGTCGGTCACGGGTGTCTCCGACGCAAAACTGCTTTTGATGTGGATCGAACTCTTGGGCACTCCCTGGTGGACTTGCTTTTCCCAAAGTGTCTCTCCGGTCTTTAAGTCCAAGCATAGAACCTTCCACTGGTGCTCCGATTCCGGAGCCTTACGCTCGCCGCCAAAGTAAAGCCCCTTTTTGGCCGGCTCGTAAGCCTCCGAACTGATCACCGTCGTCAAGAACACCTTATCGTCCCAAACCACCGGCGATGACCAACCACGACCAGCAACATCCTTCTTCCAAACCACATTGCTCGTCGAAGACCACTTGTCGGGCAACCTGCTATCCAGTGCCGCCCCCGCATTGACGACTGCCTCGGTGGATATCCCCCGAGACTGCGATCCGCGAAACTGCGGCCAACGATCCTGGGCTTGGGCAGCACTCAAGATGGCCAGCCCTAACGAACCGACCGATAAAAACGCCGCAATTCGTTTTGATACCACCATCTTGCTCCCACTTCATGGAAAAAATTCGCTCGCCGAGGCAAATATCAACTTCGGGCCCGCGGGTGACTCATCGGCACCCAAGCCCCATTCTGTGCCGAACTGGCCACGCACTGCTGGATGAAAAACATTCCCTCGACCCCATCATGCACGTTCGGATAGACCGTGTTGACTCGCTCGATCGACTCACCCTGAGCCACGGCGATCATCGCGTCGTATGCCGAACAGTAAATGTTGGCGAACGCCTCGAAAAACGCCTCGGGGTGGCCACTTGGCAAGCGGCAAGCTCCCCGACCACTTGCATTCATATACGGTGCATTCGGGTCGCGTGTGTATAGGCGATGCGGTTGGCCGTTCTGCCGAACGACCATCACGTTCGGCTCCTCCTGACGCCAAGACAAAGCGCCCTTGGTCCCATCGATCTCGATCGATAGATCGTTCTCGCGACCATGACTGATCTGGCTAGCCGTAACGGTCCCAAGCCCGCCGTTCTGATAGCGGACGATCGCTGTGCCGTAATCGTCAAGCTTGCGGCCAGGCTCAAACGCCTTCAAATGGCAACTGATCTCCGAGGGCAAAAGTCCCGTCATGTAACGACCCAAATTGTAAGCATGCGTGGCGATGTCGCCGAAACATCCGGCCGCTCCACTCTTGCTCGGATCGGTCCTCCATGCGGCTTGCTTCTGGTCGGAATCCTCAAGCTTGGTCCTCAACCAACCCTGGATGTAGTTGGAACGTACCGCCTGAATCTCACCCAATTCTCCACCGAGAATCATCTCGCGCGCTTGGCGAACCAGCGGATACCCCGTGTAGTTGTGGGTCAATGCAAAGACCGTCTTGGACTTGTCGACAATCGCCGCAAGCTCTTCGGCTTGTGCTAAATCAAACGTCATCGGCTTGTCGCACACGACGTGGAAGCCCGCTTCCAAGGCCGCTTTGGCCACCTCAAAATGCGTCGAGTTGGGTGTCGTCACCGATACGAAATCGACCCGCTCGCCCAAGGGCTTCTTGGCTTCTTGGGCAAACATCGCCGCATAGGATGCGTAAGCCCTCGTTTTGCAAACGTCATAGTCAGGGGCCGCCTGCAAGGAACGCTCTGCATTGCTCGAAAAAGCTCCCGCGACGACCGTGGCTCGATTGTCCAAACAAGCCGCAATCGAATGGACCTTGCCGATAAACGATCCCGGTCCCCCCCCTACAAGCCCCATGTTCAGTTTTCGATCGAGAGGTCCATTGGTCATTTGGTTGCATGCTCCAAAAAAGGAAACCAGGAGAGGGAAGTCGCTACGGTATGTTCTACCAAACCAAAAACCATTATCCAGATTCGAATCGAAAATCAAACCAGGAGTTGGTTATTTCCCCAAGGTTTCTGTATGGTCAAAAAGGATCCGACGCAACTCCAACCCCGTTTCGGGATGCTTGAGAATCCCATTGTGCGTTGTACGGATCCTACGCTCCGAAACCACCCCGGCTAACTGCGCACTGTCCAACGGAACCAACCCATCGGTCTGGAATAGACCCAGAAGCGGACCTCCGACCCCCAATATCGTATGCTTGGTTACCCTCTCGGATGAATCGAGTTTGGCCAAAATCTTCAAAAACGGTTGGTCCGGGTCGAGCATGTCGATGCTCGTGGGCAAACCATCGGCAAGTGTCTCCCGAAATACCCCCGGATTCTCCTCGATGACCCGATCGATCCCACTGTCGGACTGCACTACCAAAGCACTCGCAAATCGTCCCAAGGACCGTCCAGCCGTACTGCTGCCTCGATGCGGTGTTGCGATGAAAACCGCTCGCGAAATCATCGGATGGGGATCGAAATAAAACCGCTCGGCCAACGAAGCTCGTGTCGACTCGTCGGCCACCAAGGCCTCCAACGGCAACCTTGATACCGAATCCCAAACCCGCTCCCCACTATACGAAATCATCAACCGCGTGATCAATCCGCCCATACTGTGACCGACCAACACGCTCGATCGAAGTCGCTCATTGGACAACTCCGGATCGTAAAGCTCGATCACCCGATCCAACTCCGCTCGCAAGTCGCTAGCGGCTCGAATAAATGGCTTGCCCGTCGCATACTTAAAAACCCAAACCTGGTAATCGTCCATCAATACCGGATCGGCTCGCAACGCATTGTAAATCTCCCCATAAGTATCCGGGCTCGAGAGCAAACCATGCACGAGGATCAACGGAATCTTGTCAGGCTCGAAGGGCTCAAGCATCGTCAGACGCGATCGATCCTCGGATCGATCGGGAAAAATAAAATCGCGGAACCGCGTCTGCGGATAGTAATGCAACGCATAAGCGATGCTGGCCGTCAAGTCAAAAGCCAATCGAACCTCGAGTCCATCGATTTCAATGTGGCGAATAATCACCGGATTGTAAAAGTCGATGATGCCACCGTCCGAACTTAAAACCCCCGTGGCCGCAAACGCCGATACCTCCCCGAGAAACGCTTCGCGAGGATCCCCAAGAACTCGACGCTCGTGCGATGCACTCTGATGGCCACGACGAACGATCACCACCGGCACCCCAACCCCATCGCTTATCTGCTCGGTCTTCAATCGCTCATTGCCATAAGGTCCGATCAACACCAACTCTTGAAAATCCTCCGGCTCCCATGCAAAGCCATGAAAACGAACTCCCAAAGTCTCGATGTGTCCTCCCCGATCGACCCTCCAACCTGCCGATAACGGTCCGTTCTGAATCCCCTGGTTCTTCACAAGCAGACTCTTGAGGTGATTGTCGGCATCAGCGCTGTGGGCTAGGCAGGAGAGAATCGGGCCCCCCGGCCCAATCCAAAACGATTTGCACCGAATCGAATGGCATCCGATCCCACTACTCAAGGTCACCAAAGCGGATGCAATGGCCAACAGCAGCCGACACGATGCTCGTGCTTCTCGCTTGGCCTTGGCATCTGACATAAGAAACATTCAACGACTAAGGCGATGCAAAACGATACGGAAACCCAACGGACCGACAATTCAGCAAGGTATCGACCAAGCTGACGGCTGAATCCGGTAATTCAACAATTTTTAGGATAGGTCCTATAGGTCTTATAGGTCCTATAATTCCTAAAAGTCCACTCTAAGCCGTATTCCAATCGTAGAACGCAAACATCCCCTGCGATAGACTCCCGGGTGGAACCTCGATGAAGCCGTCGGAAAGTCCAAGCGATCGGATGTCCCCAGATCCTTGGTTGGCCAATAACAAAGCGGTGCCGTCGGCTTGAATCTGAACCAACCGATACCAAACCAACCCCAAGGTCTTGGAATCCGATCCGACAACCTGGATCTTCAATTTCCTTCGCCCCGATACCCGTCGAGCCATACGATCCAACAACTCCAACCCCAATCGCCGGAAAGTCACAGCAACACTTACAGGATTGCCCGGCAATCCCATAATCAACTGACCCTCGGTTCCCACTGCACCCAAAACCGGTGCGCCAGGCCGTATCGCCAAACGATGGAAAATCACCTCTGCCCCACAATGACGTACCGCTGCTGGAACATGATCGGTATCACCCATCGAGACGCCCCCAGTCAAAAGCACCGCATCGGAGACATCCAAGGCCTCCTTCAATCGCGTTTGGATCTCGTTCAGGTCATCCCTAGCACTGACTCGGTTCCATTCGATCCATGGGCATGCTCGGAGCATACTCTCGAGCAATGGTCCGTTCGAATCGCGGATCTGCCAAGGCTCAATCGGAGAATCCATCCCCTTCAATTCATCCCCAGTATTGATGATCGTCACTCGGACCTTCCTCGAAACATCGATCTGAGCTTCGCGATTCATCGAGACGATCGACGACATCCTCGGCCCGTCGATACAACAACCCGCCGGTAATCCCACCTCATCCTGCCTCGCATTCTCTCCCTGTCGGCGAATATTCCAGCCGAGCGGAATCTGGTCCAAGGGAATCGTTACCCAAACACGGTCGCTCTCCTCACGGCAGCGCTCTCGTGGAATGACCACATCGGCTCCCTCAGGAACCACGCCACCGGTAAAGATCCGTATTGCCGTATCGGCTCGGAGCACCAATCGACGCGCTCCAGCGGCCGCAACGCCGCTCACCTGAAAGCAATCACCCGGCGTTTGAGCCTGATCGGAAACAGGCCGAAGCTCCCGGTTTTCAAGCTCATCGTGTCGGAAGGCGTAGCCATCCATCGCCGAAATATCCAGCGCCGGACTGTCGCGGAAATTGAGAATCGCTCGGGCCAATATCCGCCCAGTCGCCTGCGAAACCTCGATTCGCTCATGCTCGACGACCCGTAGCCGTGCCTCGAGCGTAAGATGCTTGGTCTGCAATTCGTCTAAGATATTCAGTTGCATCGGTGATCCAAAAGTTGTCGTTTTCTGAAGGAGGATCCTTCAAGGTTTTGAACTTAAAACGCGTGCTTGCCATCGATCCTGCCACCCGACTGTATAATCGAAATTTTGAGACTTATCGATAGGAACCCAAAAGGAACAGCGATGGACCTGACACTCTGTGTAAATCGATCAATCCGGCAACTTGGCTCTCTGGTCGCGATATTCCTATTGGCCTCAATGCTCTTGGGGAACCTCGCTTGGGCCAATGGCAAACCCCCGAACATTCTATTTGTCTTGGTCGACGATCAGTCTCCCTGGGACTTGAAAATCTACAACCCCGCATCGAAACTCGAATCTCCTGTCTTAGACCGACTAGCCCGCCAAGGCATGGTGATCGATGGAGCCTACCACATGGGCTCGTTCTCGGGGGCGGTATGCACACCCTCTCGCCACATGATCATGTGCGGTAGAACGCTCTGGCATCTGCCGATCTCACCGAAAGTCAAAGAACGCAACCTGTGCCCAGCGAATCTTGAACTCCAAACGATCCCAGCGGTTTTTAATCGCGCCGGCTATATCACGATGCGTACTTGCAAACAAGGGAACAGCTACGAAGCTGCCAATGAGCAATTCGCGATCCGCAAGGACGCGACCAAAAGAGGCGGAACCCCCCAGACCGGCAGCGCATGGCACGCCGACCAAGTCCTCGAATTCCTCGAATCAAGAAACGCCTCGATCCAATCGGGCAAACCCGAGAATCCCTTCCTGATCTATTTCGGATTCTCGCACCCCCACGATCAACGCGATGGAACCCCAGAACTCCTCGCCAAGTACGGTGCCGTCAACCACACCGACCGAAATCAACTCCCTCGATCCAATCCAAACCAACCCCCAGTCCCTGAAAACTACCTTCCCGAACACCCTTTTCCCCACGGCCATCCAAAACTGCGAGACGAAGTCGATGTCAGCGGCGTCTGGGAGAATCGCGATCCGAACACCATCCGAAACGAACTCGGTCGGGAGTTTGCTTGTAGCCAATGGATCGACCAGCAAATCGGTCGGGTGCTGGATAAACTCGATTCCATGGGCGAACTCGAAAACACTTACGTCGTCTATACCTCCGACCACGGGATCGCCATCGGTCGACACGGACTTCAAGGAAAACAGAACCTCTACCAACACACCTGGCGGGTTCCCATGATCGTCAAAGGCCCAGGAATCGCTCCCGGAACGCGTGCCGAAGGGAATGTTTATTTGCTCGATACCCTGGCGACCCTCTGCGACCTGGCCGGCATCCGAGCCCCAGAGTCCAACGAAGGCCTAAGCTTCAAACCTATCCTCATGGGGCAAAAAGAAACACTTCGCGATGTCCTCTACGGTGTCTACAACGGTGGTACCAAACCCGGGATGCGGTGTGTCAAAAAAGGTCCATGGAAACTCGTCGAATGGGATGTGCTCGACGGAAAAGTACGCAAAACGCAGCTATTCAACTTGGACGAAAATCCACTCGAGTTCCTCGACGAACACCATCGACCCGATATCTACCGCTTGACGGGCACCCAAGCTCTTCCCCACCAAATCAATCTCGCCGAGGACCCGAATTACCAGGACAAACTCGCCGAAATGAGAGAATTGCTCCTCTCGGAAATGAAACGCTTGGATGACCCCTGGAGACTCTGGAACCAACCCCAAGACGTGCAAACACCTTAGGGTTGTTTGAAGTGTTCGGGTTTACCGTGGCTAAGGCTTGACCCGTACGAGCTTCATGATCCGCCCCGAAACGTTCCAGTCCTGGACATAGAGGTTCCCCTCCTTATCCCAATAGGAACCATGCGTGCCGCTGAAGATCCCCTCGATCCACTGCTCTTGCGGCACGTTGAAATTCCCACCCTTGGCCGGATCCGGATTGTGACCCAATACCGCCATGATCGTGTTGTTCTTGTCCAGAATAACCACTCGCCCATGCAAATCCGGTACCGATACATAATCGCCTTGGATCGCCACCGATGTGGGCATCCCAAGACCCGTGATGACCTCCTCGATGAACTCCCCCTCAAGACTGTAATGGACCAACCTACCCTTAGGCTGATGGTTCCGATCGCAAATCAATAAGCGGGCAGGGGTATAGCGGGTATCTAAGGTCATGCCGTGGGCTGTGTTGAACTCCTTGAGGCCATTGCCCTGGGTCCCGAAATGACTCAGGTACTTGCCTGTCTTGTCGTAGCGAAAAATATGATTGCTGGCGTATCCATTCGAAAGGTAGATGTCCCCATCGAGCCCCACCGTGATCGCCGTTGGATTGAACTGCTTGAGATTCAGTCCCGACTCCTCAGGATACTTGAGCCTCAAGACCACCTCGCCGGTCGATGCATTGAATTTGATCCCCTCGGCGTTGGCATTGCGGGCCCCATAAATGAACTCGCCATTGCCCTCGTCGCGAATCTCCATGTCGTGCAAACGTGTGTAATCTCCCCCAAGGTAACTGTGGATGACTTTGCCATCCGGGGAAAACACATAAACCCCCTGGTCCGCACTGGTGTAGATGTTTCCTGCCTTATCGACTACCACCGATCCGTGCGTCGGGCCGATGGCCGATTTTCCGTCGGGTCGCAGACCCCAACCAGGAACGGTCTCGAACGTCATCAATCCAGCACCCATCCGCACCGGCTTGAGGGCCGTCGCGGCGGCTTCCTGACCCGAAACGGGTCGAAACACGGATGTGGTGATCAGCAATGCAAAGGCAAGCAGAGAGGTTTTCATCTAGAATCTCGTCAAATGGGAAAGATGTGAAGCTTAAGCAATCCATTCCGTTTCGCAGAATCCCTCCAAGGGGGATCCACCGGAGTGGCCCGTATTGTACATCAAGCCATCGGTAGGTTGCTCAGGTCCAAAAGAATGCTTGTAGTGTTGCCCAACTGGGCTACCATGAACCCTTTGAACGACCGTCTCGTCCCGTCCCCAAATCCACTCCTGGAGTCTGCCTAAACACTGTGCAAACCGAAGATTCAAAAACACCGGAAACCCATCAGTCGTCTACCCCCCCGACGGCCGATAATCTCAAGCGTTTGGCTGGGGATCTGGGGATCGAGGCGATCGACGATCCAACCTGGGCTAAACTCGCGATGTACTGCCAGGTGGCCTGGGACTGGAACACCAAAATCAATCTCACGAGACACACCACTGCGGAACTCTTCGTCCAACGCGATCTGCTCGATAGCTACCAACTTAGCAAACTCCTTCAACCCAACGAAGAAATCCTCGATCTCGGTACCGGGGGCGGCGTTCCAGGGATCCTTCTGGCCATCCTCCGCCCAGACCTAGATGTCTCCCTGTGCGATAGCGTCGCGAAAAAAGCTAAGGTCGCCGAAGACATCGTCCAAAAACTCGGGCTCAACACCCGCGTCTTTCCCATCAGCGGCACCCTCGTGCTGGCCGAGGATCGTTTCGACTCGGTCGTCGCACGCGGCGTGGGCCCTCTGGTCCGACTCTGCGGTTGGCTCAAAGACGAATGGCACAAGATCGGACGACTCCTTGCCATCAAAGGACCTCGTTGGGTCGATGAACGGGGCGAGGCTCGGCACCGAGGACTCCTCCAAGGACTGCAACTTCGACGCATGGCGACCTACCCCATGCCGGGTACCGAATCCCAAAGCGTCATTCTTCAGATCGCTCGAAACACAAGCCCCTTTTCCAAAACTCAAATCGGCACCATCGAGGAATAAACCCTACCCTCGGTGCTTACGCAGCCATCCGCGTACCATCGCCGCGCCTAGCGCTACGGCGATAAATGGACCCGTCACCCAAATCGTCTTCGGTCGATAAACGAACAACCCAAGAACCAAAGCGCATGCGATCATCAGCATCGTACCACCTGGTGCCCGTCGGATGGCTTCAACCCCAGGCCAAGCCAGCCACATGCAGATGAGCACCAACCCTACCTTGCTGAACGTATCGGTCGCTAACCAACGCTGCCCATCCCAGATCGCCGGGGCAAACCGCATCGATAGCCCCATGCAAAGCAGCACAACCCCAGAGATCAACGCCATCCAACGCGGCAACGGATTCGAGGTTGGATTCATCAATAAGCTTCCAACAACCTAAGCCAACGCTGGACCGGCAAGAGCAACGGGGCCTCAACGAGTTTCGATGAGTCCAAATCGCTCCCCTGTCGCTGCACGCTGTAGCCGTTCTTGCGGATCCTCTCGACAAACTCATCGACCCCCTTGTCGCTGCTGTTGACAAAGTAACTCGTCGCCTTAAACGGTTCGCTCGGATTGATGCGAAGCCCCCGAGGAGCCTTGGGGTTGCTCAACCACACCCCGCGATACAACTCCGGAAACTGTGCGGCTGTGATGTATGCGAGGATCGAACCACTATCAAATCCACCGACCGCAATCCGCCTGCGATCGATCGAATAAGTCCTTGCAAGCCAAGTTTGCATCCGCATCCCTACCTCGACCTCCTCAAAGCTCCATCCCTTCTCGTCCGAGGATTGCGCAACGGCGATGATCCAACGATGCTCCCTGGCAAATGGCTCCCAAGCCGCAGCCCATTGCGATTGATCCAACGATCCGGCATCCCCAAAAAGGACCAGCAATCCATGGGGCACCTTCTGGCTGTAGTTCGACGGAACAATCGCAAACGCCTTGTTCTTCACGTCGCTGATGGGTATCTGAATCGTTCCAACCTGCGACTTGACGTCGGCCGGCTCTGCGGCTTGATCTGCGGCCGGCTGCGCGGCTGGCTCTGCAGCCGGCTTTGCTGCTGGCTCACTGGCAGCCTCGGGCGCAACTTCGGGCTGATAATCCCACTCGAAGTCACCCTCGGGACGTGTCGAAGGATCGAGCTTGATGCGGCTTGCAACCCCAGCCGCATCGCGGACCTCTAACTCCAGAGCAACCCGGTAATTCAAGTTCGCCAACTGGTTCTCCAAACTCCGTTTCTCGTCGATCCGAACTCCATTGATCGATTCGATTACCCATCCAGATCGCAATCCAGATCCAGCCGCCGGTGATCCTGGAACGATATAGCTGACCTTCGGTGCATTGGCCGCAGACGCCGGATCGATCAAAATCCCCAAATAAGGCTCCTTGTACAACGGCATTTCGCGAGCCAACGTCGCGGTGATCTCTTTGCGATCCGAACCTCGCTCAACGACCAAAACCAATTGCATCCCCGCATCGAGCGGACCCATCGCATGCTTGAATTGAGAATGATTCGCCACAGGCTTGAGATTCGTTGCACTAGGCCCCGCAGCGACAACCTTGTCCCCAATCTCAACCCCACCCTCGGCCGCCGGAGAACCGGGCGTGACCCCTTCGATCACCACCGGTTGACTGTACTCGTCCTCTCCCCGCCAACGGATCCCCACCTTGCCCGGGTAGATGTCCTGCCCAGCTTGCATCTTAGGCAAACGCTCGAGCACATCGGTTAACGGAATCGCAAAACCTATCCCCGAGTCGTACCACTGCTCGACCTCTCCCTCGGTGACGATCCCCGGATTGATCGGGGTCAGGATACCCATCACCTTGCCTTGCAGATCGATCAATGGCCCACCATAGTTCTGAGGCGATATCTTCGTGTCGGTCTGAATGGCCTTGTCAAAGATGCGTCCCTGAGCGCTGAGAATCCCAGCCGAACAACTCCCGATCGTTGGGTCAAAGGTCTTGCCGATCGCCAAAGCCCACTGGCCAATGAGCCACCCGGACCGGTCGCTTGGCATGACGGGCCTGATGGGTGCATCGACCTCGATCTTCAGCAACGCTAACTCACGACTAAAGTCGCGCGCTACCAACTTGGCCGTCTTGCGCTGCTTGTCTGGCAAGACGACGGTGATCGATGCCGGCGGGAACTTGAAATGAAACGTGCTGGTGATGATCCAACCATCGGCCCCGACGATCGTGCCGGTCGATGGCCCCGAACTGGCCACTTGCCGATTGACCAACTCGGCTCCCCCGAACGTCTCGACCTGCACTACCGAATCTTGAACGAATCGAGTCGCAGACTCAAAAGCCGACTGCTCGAGTTCCTCGAGTCGAAGCGGGCTCTGTGCAAGCGTTTGCGATCCTACGATCGATCCAACAACGATCGAAACGAGAAAACCAAACGCCCAGACCCATCGGGAGTACTCTCGTTTCATGCAACTGCTTCTAATCGGCATCGGTTTTTCCTAAGGACGAATTTGGACACGGAGCAATTCCGTGCCCCGCTGTACGAGCAATTGAAAAGAATCACCCCGTTCGATCGTTTGCAGGATTTGTTCGAACGACTTGAGCGAATCGACCCGCTGCTCATTGACCAACAAAACCAAATCATTGGCCTCGATCCCTGCACGAGCAGCAAGCGAATCCTTGAGGACCCGATCGATGTATGCCGGTGTCTTGGGAATCACGTTGGGAATCAAAACCATCCCAAGATCCAATGCTCTGTGCGGATTTTTTGCCAACGCAATCGATGCACCTGCCGAACGGGTTTTACCGGCTAAAATGCGCTCCACCGATGCGGCCGCAACCTCAGCAGGGATGCTGTAATTGAGCCAAATTCCACTCTGCTCGTCTCGCAACTCCTTGCCGATGACTCCGACCAATCGACCCCCTAAATCCACGAGCGCGCCACCGGCCGCACCCGGATTGTTGGTCATCACATCCACCACAATCACCTTGCCGCGATAGACCGACCGAAGTCCTGTGTACTTCGACTGCAAGTCCGACACGGCCATGACCACCCCCTTTTGGTACGAACAAGCTTCGTTGCCCGCTGCGATCCCAAAGAGATTGGTGATCGAAAAAACTCGCTGACCTGGCCTCACCTGGGACTTCGCATCCAAGACAAATCCAGGCAACTTCGAGTTTTCAACCCGCAAAAGGGCTAGTTCGCACTCAGGATCTACCCCGATCATCTCGGCGTCGAGTCGTCGTCCATCGTAGGTCACCACACGCACCTTATCGACATCCAAGACCGTTGACCAACTCGTCAAAATCGTGCTGCCATCTCCGATGACAACCCCACTTTGGTAACTCTCGAGCCCGCGCATGCCCCCGGCCCCATAGAGCTTCACAACCGACCGCTGGGTATTTTGAAACAATTCCTCGAGTCCACTCAAACTACCCTGAGCGATCGGCGCTTCAGAGCTTGGCTTGTCCTCGGCCATTCCCCACCGAGTATCCAACAAGAACACGACGAAGATCGCAGCGATAAAATTCCCTAAACGCAATGCCAGACCGATCATGGCTGACCTCCCGGAACATCCTCGGTTTTCTCAACGGGCAACGTATCGAGCTTGAGCCATTCGACAACCAATCGAGATTCCAACCCGTAATTCAATCGCACGCGACTGGGCATGGGTGCCATCGGTGATGCCGCATCGTAGTCAAAATAAACTTCTGCCGGGTCCGTCTGCCGATCGGTAAACAACTCAATCAATTCGATGTCACCGCTTGAGATCGATGTATACACCTCGGCGGTGACCTCTCCCAAAACCACCCTGGTCATGTCGAGCAACCCTTGCTTGCCCAAGACCGGGCTCTGGCCGATATAGATGACCTCTCCGAGCTTGCGGGGCCCTTGCTCGTGCCATTGATACCAAAGCCTCATCGCGATCGAGATGGGAAGTGGGTCCTGGTTCTGAATCCAAGGTCCCCAGCCACCTTTGCCCGAGCTACCTTTGACTGTGACCGAGGAATTCTTGTCGGCCAGTGTCCAGTGAATTTTCTCCGGATCGAATCGAGCTTCGACCGCTGTGGATTCCCCGATCACACTGCCGACAAAACGCACCTGCAACGAGTCGTCCGGACCGCTCGTTGGTAATGTAGGTTTGCGGGACTCCTGCAACTTGACGATCCGATCGAGCTCCGAACGATTGAAATAGTAGTTTCCAAACCCACGCCGCGATTCGTACTTCTCTGCCAAACTATCCTTCGACGCTGTCGGCTTGGCCTCGCCAGATCGCTTTGGCCCTTGCTCAGAACTCCCCTCAACGATCTTTTCCAACTCTCCAGGTTGATGCAAACTCTGAAGCCTTATCGCCGCTTCTTGAACACCCTGCTCGTTGCGATACCGAAGTTCAACTCGCCAGTAATCAGGGAAAATCCCAAGAACATTCTTCAATTGGTTCGATGTGGAAATATCGCGATCCCCAAGCCGCAGCACTTCGTCTCCATAACGAAGCCCCCGTCGGTAAGCATCGCTGGACTCAAGAATGTTCGAAACCACCACGCGACCCTGGGTGTCTGTCGCTACGGTGAAACCTAACGTCGCATGGTCGACGATCCGTCCGGATCGCAGATTCCCATAGAAGTTCATCGCCTGCTTGATCGATATCGCATAACCGACCCCAACATTGACCCGACCACGCTTCTCAAACGAACATCGACCGTTGATGCCGATCAACTCCCCATCCGCATTGAATAACGGCCCACCCGAATTCCCAGGGTTGATCGACGCGTCGGTCTGAATGCAGTCGCTGTACTCGAGAATCGTTCCCGATGGATACTGGTACCGACGGACGCCACTGATGAGCCCATAGGTCACCGTGGGCTGCAAATTGGTCGCTAAGACAAACGGATTGCCCGCCGCAAAACACCATTGCCCCACGCGCACTCGATCCGAATCACCGATCGTCGCCGTCGGGAAATCATCCCGGCCGTACATCTTCAAGACCGCTAGATCCCCCGTCGGATCGATCCCCGCTACGACCGCCTCGTACATCTTGCCGTCGTTCATGCCGCATCGCATGCGATGCCCAAACGGACTCGAAACGTGAAAGTTCGTCAGCACATAGCCATCAGGCGAGATGCACACCCCGCTCCCGCCACCCTGACTGTCCATGCCAAAAACCCCAACCGTCGCCATCGATGCCTTACGCATCGCCTCGACCCGCTTCTGCTGGGCAGCGAGCACCTCAGGAGCTAACTCGGGTTCCTGCTGCGGCGCTCCAATCGCAAAACCTGCACCCAAGAGCAAAAAACAAATCGAAGCCATTCGACGCAGACTTGATACGTTCGCTGGGTTGTTCACTGGCCGGCTAACCATCGCAGGGGGTCTTCGGGTCGCTGGCTCCTCATCGGAGCCAAATCGCAATGCTACCGAGCATTGTAGCGACCACAGAAGATGTCCAAGCGCTCTTCGCCAAAGGAATTTCAGCGGATTTCGCTTTTTTGATGCACTAGAAACTTCCTAGATCCGTGTTCTAGTGGGAGCCAGCATCCACATTCTTGGCTTTGTAACCACCTCGGGATCGGAAGTAGAGGAACAAAAGCCCGTAGATCGCTGCCATCGTCAAAGGGACCAATGACGTCAGTCTCAACGCTTGCCGCCCCCCGTAAAGTCCTGCGTCTGTCACGAGTTTTTGATCGTCAGCGGCGGTCTTGGATGCCTCCTGCCACCATGCCGACAACTCCTCGTTGTTCTTGTCCGCACGACCCTGGCTCTTGAGAAGCTCCGAAGCGCGTGCCAACTCCTTGCCGCCATCCTCAAGCACTCCTACCTTGGCTCCATCCAAACCAGTGACCTTGAATCCAAAGAATGAATTCTCTCCCGGAGCCTTGTAACGGTCATAAACCGCAGGACCTTTCTCCTTGAGATTCGCCGTCGCGTTGTAGTCCTGCTTGAAACCGATACCAGGACCCCCGAGCAACCCGGCCGACAACATTCCGATACCACCCAAGGCTCCGATGGTGATCGCCCCACCCTTGGGGAATTGCTCCGATGCAACAGCAAGCATCGTCGGCCACAGGAACGTCTTACCGACAGCATACACAGTCGCCGCAATCACACATGCAACCACCGTCGTCGCGGCACCCAACATGTTCAAGCCGACAAAACCAAGCAGTGCGCTGACAAACAGCAACCCCAGCGGCGAAATCCTATGAACGATCGGTCCAGCAAAGAACCGAAGCAAAAACATCAAGGCCGACGTGTACACGAAAAGCAACAGCCCTCGTTGCTTCGACTCCATGATCGTACCGGTGATCTTCGTGATCCACGAGTCGGTTCCCAACTCGACGTATCCGACCAATGCATGGACCAACAAAAGTACCAACATCAACGGAGCAAAAACCTGGGTGAACATCTCCACCAAACTCACTCCCGCTTGGCTAGCCTCAGACCTCGGGAACCTCTGTCCCAATAGCATCAGTCCATAAAGAACCACCGGCACCAAGAAAAGCGAAATCTGCACCTCCCACGAAATCGGTGTGCCTCCATCCGGATTCATGAAGTACGAAGCCAATCCTCCGACAATCAATCCTCCAGGCCAGCCCGCATGCAAAATGTTCAAGTAGTGGGTCTTGTTGTTCGGAAACAACGTCGCTACCAACGGATTGACCACCGCTTCTGCAATCCCATTGCCAATCGCAAATAGGAACATCCCCCAAAACAAACACTGAAATGCAGCGTCCTTGCCTCCCGAGGCAAACGCATATCCAGCCGCTAATGTCAAAATCGCCGAAACCAAATGCGTCACAAACGCCAAACTCATCAACCGGCCATACCCAAGCGTGTCGGCCAAAAACGAACTCAACAAAATGATAATCCCAAACCCCGTCAACCCACCGCCGGTGATCTGACCAAGCTCGGTCATCGTAAAACCAAACTTCTCAGCCCACTGACTGAGTATCCCAGCCCGGATCGAAAAACCGACCCCGGCTGCAAGAATGGCCATAAAACCTGCCCATAACAATCGCTGGGCATTGGGGGACGACACCCCGGTCGTTTCGGTCGCTGTACTCATGGTCTCGTGTTCGCTAGCTGGAAGGATCTAAAGGAAGGATCGCCGGGGGGATACAAACTGTCCATCACCCCCCCTGGGTCTAACCCCGAGAGTCTAATCGCCAACGGTCTTGATGGCTACCACACTAGCAAGATAAAGGCCTAATCCATGACCTTACCTAAGCCCTGAGAACGGGTTTCTCGGAAAATACGACATTTCTTAGCCAATCGTCAAGTTCCCTTTGCCCGGCCTACCCAAACCCCCAATGCTCCCAATTCCCCCTTGATTTCAAAGGGAATTCTCAGCTATTTACCGACTCGTTCGTCCAAAGCCAACGCTTCAGCACTCCCATCTCTATGCAACTCCCCACTCCGGCCAACTCGAAATCGAAAGCCAAATCGCCAGGCCAACCCCGCGTCTGCTTCGATGTCCTTTGGCTCTCCGGACAGAAACCTTCTCCTGATCCCCTCCCCTCACGCGAAGAATTTCTCGAACTCAAAAACACTCGGTACCCAACCCAAAAGAAAAAACGAACCAGCGTCAATATCCTTGCCTCCCTTCTAGCCGTCGGCCTTTGCTCCCTGGCCTCCTACGCCCTGCTCCAATCAGGCTGGCTCCCTGGCGAAACCCCACAGGGAACCCCACACGAGATCACCGCAGAAAATCCCAGTTCCCATGCCAATGCCCTCGCCCCGGCACCCTTGACCCCCGAACAACAACGGCAAGCCGACGAGACGATCGAAGCGATCCTGGCCCTCCAAGAAATGGCCGTGCCGAACAACCCCAATCCACCACCGACCCAAAAACGTTGATCCCGGCCTTGGCCGTTCCCAACCTAAGGAATCTCGAATGATCATCTTGCGATCCTTCCAAAGACCACTCGCCTCGATCCGCCTCTTTGGCTCCATCGGTCGCTCGATCGCTCTGGCGGCTTGCTCGGCTCTGGCCGCTTGCGCTGCTTTGCCCCTTAACTCCCATGCGCAATGGCAACTCGAAGACAAACCATCCAAACCCGCATCGGCCAAACCCGCATCGGCCAAACCAAACCTGACGAAGCCGGCCTCTACCAAAACAACCTCTACCAAAACAGCCTCGAACAAAGCCGAACCTGCAAAAACCATCCCATCCAAACCCAAACAAGAAACCACACCGCAATCCACACCGTTTCAGAACATCCAATCAGTCGACCAACCGATGGCTAAACCATCCCAAATGCACGCGGTCGATCAAGATCACCTGCGCTACATCCAAGTCCCTCGCGCGACGGTTCGCTGCGGACCAGGCTCGGATTACTACCCTACTGCAACCCTAGCGAAAGGCTCAAGTGTCGAAGTCTACGTCCAGACCGATGACGGTTGGTCCGGTATTCGCCCCCCTGAGGGAAGCCATAACTGGGTCCAAGCCGACGCGCTGTACCTGATGCCAGGCGGACGCATGGCCGAAGTCGCTCAAGACTCTATTCCCGCTTGGGTCGGGTCCGATACGGTCAAAAACGAAAAACTCCTGTTTCAAACCGAACTCTCCAAGACCCAACCCGTTGCGATCCTCGGTGAAGCCTATCGAGGCCAAGGCGACGAAAGGAAACTCTGGTTTCGTATCGCTCCACCCCAAGGCGAATTTCGCTGGATCAAATCCTCGATTATCGGGGTCATGCCCGTCGCGAAAGATTCCGTCGCGAAAGATCCCGTCGCGAAAGATCCCGCCGACCCAGAAACATCCCGAGAAAAGACCAACTCTCTCGTCAGCCAAGCTGCTTACCAAGAACCAACCGAATCGAAATTGGCTTGGAGCGACGAAGCCGAACAAACCCAACGCGCTCGCCAAGAAATCCAACGCGAGCAACAAAAAATCGAACAGGAGCTTAAGGCAAGCCGAATAGAAACCAAATCCAACTCGTCGATCCTGACGAAATCTAGTACCCAATCTCTAACCCAATCTCCCAGCGAGTCGCAACCAAGAAGTAAGCCGAAGCCCCAATCAAGGACGCAAACCCAATCCAGACCTCCAACCTACCGGCCGCCGACCAACCAACCACGCCCACGAATCTCGCAACGTCAGGTCGGACCCGAACAAACCGACTCGATGAACCACGTCCTGGGAATCTTCGGTCTGAGCTTGGTCGATCCAAACAACATCCAAGGACACCCACTCCAAGGACGCACACGATCGCCGGCCCCACAACCGTATGCCAACGCTTCGCCGTATGCCAACGCTTCGCCATATGCCAACGCTGCACCGTATGCCAATGCTGCGCCTTATGCCAATGCTGCGCCTTATGGCTTTGGCGCAGCCAACCCGAACCCAGGAGCCATCGCGGGTATCGAACATCTGCCTCGCCCCTCAGGTCGCTACGCTCCAAACCGAGTTCCCGAGATGAGCTACAATCCCGAGGACTCCCTTGCTATCGATTCGGCCGGCTCCTACCCCGAAGATCGCTTGAAAGTATCCGCAGCGTCGTTTTCTCCCTCTGCCTCGTACAACCCAGAGGCGATGCAAAACGAAGTTGAATCGTTTCAAACACCGCAAATCCAAGACGCCCTGGTCCAACTCTCGGTGATCGTAAGTCGCCCCGCCGAACAATGGAATCTAGCTCCACTCCGCGACTCGGCCCAAATGTGGATCGAACGGGGCGAAACTCCCCTCGTGCGCGGTGAAGCAAGACTGCTTCTCGATCGCATCGAACGCTTCGAATCGGTCCGGCAACGATCCTCTGCCTCGCCCATCGCTCCCCCCACGAATTTCTCAGACGCGCTCCCCCTGAGATCCCCAGCCTCGGAGTCCGAAATGTCGGGTTGGCTGGTCGCTGTCCATACCTCTTTGCCAGGTCAGCCAGAATTCGCTCTCACCGATGACCTCGGAAATGTCAAAGCCTACGTCCGACCTACCACCGGTCTTAACCTCAGACGCTATGTCCAACAACCTGTCACCGTTTTTGGGCCCCAAGGCTTCTTGCCAAACCTCAACGCCAAACAAGTCGTCGCCGATCGTGTCGTCCGCTTGCGATAGAAAGCCGCGACAAGTTCACTGTTTTTTAAAATGGCTAGAGCAAGCATCCTACGCCCTTGGTCTGCATTGCTTTGTTCTGGCTGTTCGTCGTGCTCGTGCTCAGTCCGCCGCGGCGGACGGTACTCGTGCTCGTAATCGATGCCCAGAGTATACTCGCTCAGGGATTCCGACTATCGACAGCCAGGTTTAAAGAGCATTCGCGACGTATTCGATCGAAAGGCGATAGACGTCAAGCCGATCGTGATCAAAGAAGTGTGCTGTCATGATTGCCTCGATTCGATTACGAGTACGAGCAACGTTTCACTCAGCGCCAGGGGGCTCGGAACCACCCTTACGCCGTGTCACAGACCCATGGGAAGGATCAAAAGCCCTCCCCTTGAACCACGCCTTGGAGGCCCGAAGCGTATCGTACCAACTCTGACGCTGTGCCTTCGGTGGCAACAAAAACTCAAACTCGGAAAACTCCCGGCGCATCACACTCCGAGCCAGTTTCTTCTGCGTTGTCCGCAACGATTCAAAAACATGCTGTGCACATTCGGCTTTGCTGGTCCCCTTAGGAAAACACATCGGCGTGCCAAACCGTGCTGCGATCATCGGTTTGGCCTCCTCCCAAAAAGGATACTCCAGCGCTAGTGGCACAAAGACAGTATGCGGAGAAGTTGCTGCCAAATGGGCCAAGCCTGGCATGAAGGGTCGATCGTGCTCTCGGCAATCGGCAAAGTCCCCCTCAGGAGTGATCCAAATCGAGGAACGTGGATCCTTGAGGATCTCCCGCGATGTCTTTAAAAAGTCCGATGCACCCGCATAGGATTCCAACTCCAGTCCATAGAACCCCATCTTGCGAAACACCCCGTAAGCCTCCAACGCTTTGGAGTCGATCGGCGCATAAAAGATGTGATTCGAATAGTACCTCTTGCGCAATAGCATCGCGACGATCGGATCCCACCAACCGACGTGGTTGACATAGAAAACCAACGAGCGATCCTGCGCGACCACCGAACCTTGATCGTGCTCAAACTGTACCCCTAAGCAGGTAAAGTTCTTACGGACCATCCTGGTGGTAAAGCGGCAGAAACCATCGACCAACCAAGCTTTGGATTGCGGTATGGGCATTGCCTGAACCAAATCAAAAGTTCTATCGCTTAGAGCCCGCAAGTTTTCCAGCTTGCGAATCCTGATCGACCGAATCGCCTGCGATCCAGCCGCTCATCATGACCATAGGCATTCCAGGCCCCGGATGCGCGGCTCCCCCGGCAAGGTACAGACCCTTGAGGTCATTAGATCGATTCGCAGGCTTAAACGCACCAAGGTACTTTCCGTGGCTGGCCAATCCATAAATTGCTCCGTTGAGAACCCGATACCGCTTGTGAATTCCCTCCGGGGTCAAATGGCTCTCGGTCGCGATGTTGTCTCGCAGACCTTTCATCTTGCCGGTGTACTCGAGCTTGTCCAAAATCACCTCGCGGTACTTCGGCAACATCTCAGACCAATTGTGGTCAGGCCTTAAATAAGGCGTATGCACCAATACATACAATGCCTCTCCACCTGGAGGTGCTACACCTGGCTCCGACGACGATGGCGCACACACGTAAGCCGTCGGATCGGGTGCCGGTCGCCCCCGGTTGTAAATGTAATCAAACTCCCGATGCGGGTCCTTGCTAAATACAAAGTTGTGATGCAACAGGTGCTCGTAACGCTTCTTGAGCCCCAGATACAATACCACTCCCGAACAGGCCGGCTCGTACTTCCGACGACCCTCGAACTTCGAGGCTACATTGGAACCTTCAAGCAACTCTCGGTGCGTTCGAACCGAATCGCAATTCGATACAACGCAATCGAATTCGTATTTCTCTCCCTCAGAGGTGGTCAGACCCGTAACCCTCTTGAGATCATGCTCGATCCTGGTGATGTCCGTACTCGGCTTGAATACCACTCCAAGCTCCGTGGCTAACTTCTCCAAGGCGATCGGTACGGCTCGCGTTCCACCCATGGGATACCAAACACCCTCTTTGGTCTGCATGCTGGCAATGCCACACAAAACCGCCGGGGATGCCTCCGGTGAGGATCCGACATATTGGGTGAAGTGGTCAATCATCTGCGCGACGTTCTCGTCGTGAATGTACTTACGGACCAAGCTTGCGACCGAGGTCCCCATCCGTAAACTCATCACGTCGGCCATCACCATCGGGGATAACGCACCGCCGATCTGCATCGTATCTCGCAACCCACCGACACTTCTCCAAAAGAAGAATTTGTCCGATACAGAGTGCAACCTCGATGCGACCTTCATGAACTGCTCGTACCCGTCGGGCACACTCAACAGCGCCGAAAAGCGCTCAAGATTCTTTCGCATCTGGTCCGGGTCTGGCACAAGGTCCAAAACCCCTCCACCATCGAAAAAACTTCGCCACTGCGGATCGAGCAAAACCAATTCCATGTAGTCCTCGACGTTCCGACCCGCCTCAGCGAATATTCGCTTCAAAACCGATGGCATCGTCAAAATCGTCGGACCCATGTCAAAACGATATCCGTCCTGATGGTGGACTGCCGCCTTGCCTCCAAACCATGGATTCTTGTCGAATAGCGTGACCTGATGGCCCCGTGCCGCAAGCGTGCAAGCTGCAGCCAAGCCCGCCAAACCACCGCCGATTACCCCTGCCCTGAGACTCGACTTCGAGCGTTCAATCATTATTTGTTCTTCTAGTTCGTCGGTTTCCTACGAATCGATCTAAGGACTTGCTGCAATCCGCTCATCCTGATCCTCCATCCACGTCCATATTGGAATTGTAGCACTCCGTCGAGCAATTGCTCATCCCTGTCCTGCGGCAAATCGCTATGGGGGAGCCATTTTCCCCTTTTGACGGATATTACCTGCGGATTCGTCATTTCCAAAAGCCCCTCCTCCCCTCGTGTCACCCCAAATCCACTCTCACCGCGCCCCCCAAAAGGAAGCCTCGCATCGGCCGTCGGTACCACCAAGTCGTTGACAAGAATCGATCCGGCCCGGATCCGAGATACCAACTTCTGCGCCTCAGATTCCATTCCAAAGATACTCGCACACAGCCCGTATCGACACGCATCATTGAACTCAATCGCTTGCTCGATATCCCGCACTGGCACGATCGAAAGCAACGGCGCAAAAACATCCAACCCATAAATCGACATCCCCGGACGCACCCCCTCGAGCACGATCGGTCCGCTCGAAACCCATTGCCTAGCGACTCCATCCTCAAACGGAATCTCCAGCTCTTGCCCCCCTTGCCTCCAGGGCATCGTCAGCCTTGCTCCTTGCTCGATCGCTTGCGCTACCAACGGCTCGATCTGCCGATGCGTAGCGGCCGACAACCATGTGCTCCAGGGTTCCTGACTCGGCGGATCTAGCCTCTGCTTGAGCTGCTGCATGAATCGATCCAGCATCGACTCGATAACGAAAACACGCCGAGGAGCAATGCACGTGGCTCCCCCATTCAACCTCACCCCGAATCGCAGCAAGTCTGCGACTCGGTCCAAATCCGCACTCGGTAGCACAAACACACTGTCGCACCCACTGAGCTCCAACGTCGCTGAACTCAAATGCTCCATCGTCTGAGCGATCACTCGCCTTCCACTACCGCTGCTGCCGGTCATCACCACATGATCGACCCCAATCGCCATGGCCTGCTTGCCCGCCTCGAGCGAACTGCCTAAGACCTGGACCAGCTCCGAGGGCACACCACACTCTATACAGAGCTCCACAAGCTTGTCTGTGACCTGCTCGCACCCCTCGGCAGGCTTGATCAACACCCCGTTGCCTGCGACCAAAGCATGAAGAAGCTGCGAACCGGTGAGATAAATCGGGTAATTCCAAGTGCCGAGAATCAGCACCAAGCCTCGTGGAACTCGCTCGACACGCGATTGCAGCGACCCGAGCCACATCGGTCGCGACCACCAGGATGTCCTCCGAGCTCGCATCACCCGGCACGCATCGGTGCCGAGCCACTGAGCTGTCTGTGCCAAAGGGATCAACTCCGCAGTGATCGTTTCAAGATACCCACCCCTCGTCGGATAAAGCACTCCATCGGACAACTCCCGCCGATGCTCGACCACCAAACCTGCAAATCGAGCGATACGCGCGGCTCGCTCTCGAAGTCGAACCGAGCTCCAAGACTGCTGAGCTAGCCTCGCTTGGGCGATCGCCCGGTGTACCTCAGCATGTGAGTCCATGGATTGGCCGTTTGCTAGTTCTTTTGTTGCGAAATTTTCAATAGGTGCTCATCCGTTCTCAAAAACATCGCGTCTTGGTAAAACGATGGCGTGGCAAACGTTCGACCCGTCAACTCGTTCTTACCAAGAACCGTATACTCCACCGAGGGTTTGACCCAGGTCGCGACACCATCCTCACTCAAAAAAAGCACCCGCTCATTGACATAGATCGGCGAAGCCGAGTAATTCCCACCGAGTCGCTCCATCCAGTGCCGTTCCCCAGTTTTTGCATCCACACAGGATGCAATCCCATTGTCCGACACAAAATAAAGCTCCGAACCGACAAGCAACGGCGTCGGTGTGCTCGGCGCACCTCGCGCTGAACGCCATACGACATGGCTCTGGGTAACATCACCCTGCCCCCCAAGCCGTACGGCCATGAGCTCTGGGTTGTCATAGTCGTGATTGTAGATCACCATGCCATCGATCAAGACCGGTTGCGGAACGACCGACCAGCCCGGAGCTAGCACCTTCCACAACTCCTTGCCATCCTCCAAATCATAAGCCGCCATGTGGTCCGGACCCGGAGCAAGGACCTGTGTCCTGCCGTCGACTACGGCCATCGCAACGGTTCCAAACGAATGCGAAATTCTCGCCGAAACACTCCGAGGTGTTCTCCATACGACCTTGCCACTCCCCGCATCCAACGCACAGACGAACGGGTTGGCACTGCCATCGCAGATGATCGCTAGCTTGTTGTCCCTCAAAACCGGAGAACCTCCACTCCCATGCACCGGCGGATAGTCCAACTCCTCACACAACCACTCAATCCCGCCGTCGCTCGGTCGAAGCTTGGCCGTCCCTAATGCCCCAAAATGGACGTAAACCCCATCGTCGCGGACGATCGGCGTAGGACTTGCATGACTGTTCTTGGCATGGATCGCCGGAATTTTCCCAACACGCTTGACCTCTATATCCCATAAACCCTTGCCGGAACCGGCGTCCAGAGCCATCGCCCGAAGCGATAAGCCTTCCCCCCGGGGGACCGCTGTGGTCAAGTAAACCACCCCGCGATGGACCGATGGCGAGGACCAACCAAGCCCCTGAATCGGCACCTTCCACTCAATGTTCTGTGTATCAGACCACTCCATCGGCGGATGATGACCCACGGCATGCGCACCGGAAGGCCCACGGAATTCCGACCATTGACCCGTGCCTTCCGATACGCCAATCCCACCCGGGGAAACCTCACCCGGGGAAACCTCACCCGGGGAAACCTCATCGCAAGAATCGACAAGTCCCGAAAGTGCTAAACCTAAAACCCAAGCTGTCAAAAATTCAAACATCGATGGGCACCCCCCTTTGGCTCGAAACCAACCCAAAGCAATTCAATCACGATCCCCCCGTGTCGTGATCCCCGCTCAGAGACCTACACCCGGGTCCGTAAAGGTATTTTGTGCCCCAGCCCATGTCAACGATGGCCCAGCCAAACTTGGAGTTCCCCTCCCCGAAACCGTACCGTCGCGACCCTACTTGCCATTCGGGGGCGGCTTGAGTCCAACCCCCGTGGTCCAATCCTTGGGCATCGACCTGATATGCAAATCACGCGTCGGATACGACATCTCAATGTCCTCCTGCTTGAACCGCTCATGCACCCTGGTCAGCAAATCATGCCTCGTCGGTAAACGCAAATCCAAACTCGAAAGAAACAATCGGACCTTCAACTGCAAGGTGCTATCGCCAATAATCTCGAAAAATGCAGTCGGCTCGGGATCCTTAAGCACATTCGGATGCTCGACGCAAATCTCGCGAAGGATCCGACAAGCTCGCGTCGTATCGGTTCCGTAAGCCACACCGATGTCGAGAATCATCCGATTCGTCGAATCCGAAAGGGTCCAATTCAATAGCCGACCGGTGACCAAGTCCTTGTTGGGAATCACCAACTCCTGCTGATCAAAATTCATCACCGTTGTCGCCCGCATCCTAATCTTCGATACCGTCCCAGTCGTATCCCCGACCGTCACGACATCCCCAACGCGTACCGGTTGCTCAAAAAGCAAAATCAGACCAGAGACAAAATTGGCAAAAATCTCCTGAAGCCCAAAACCCAGACCAACCCCCAACGCTGCGACGAGCCACTGGACACTCGCCCAACGTACCCCAAGACTATTGAACGTCATCGCGATTCCAAGCATCAAAATGGTATAACGCGATATCGACGTAATCGCATAACGAACAGCATTCTCAAGCGGCAAATGCTGAAGCAGCGCGATCTCCAATAAGCCAGGTAAGTTCTTGGCCGCTACGATCGTCATCACCGCAGCCGGAATCGCTAAAAGCAAATTCGCCAAGGTAACTGGAAGCTTCTCCTCGGGGGTCGCGCCGGTGACCGTCCAGAGCTTGATCGAATCCAATGCACCGACAGCCGGCAAGACTCCCGACCATATAAATGCAATCGCAGCGATCGCAGCAAAAAACAACGTGCTGGACACCAAACGCATCGTCTGCGCATTGATCTGCGACAAATCCGTCGGATCGGTCTGGGGACTCGAGGTTGCTGCTAGCACCGGGGCCGTCGAATCTGTATCCCGACGTCGAGCTTCCTCCAATCGTTGCCTGGCCTGCTGCACAATCAACGTCCGCTTGCGAAGCAGCAACCAACGGCAAATGATGCAATAAAGGAGGAGGATCCCGACGAGCGTCATGAAACTGGTATGCAAGTGCATCGCCAAACGCGTCGCCGTGTAGTGATACCCCATCAAGCTCATTCCCAGCAGAACGATCGGAGCGGCGCAAAGTCCCGTATACCAAACAAAGCGTAACCGATCGATCCACCCCCCCGAATTGGCTACCAAATACTCACGGAAAACACCGTGGCGAGGATGCAACGTGTTGATCAGGAAAATCGAACACATAAAGAGCAAGACCCCGAAAACAACCCGACCCAACGTCTCTTCCGCCTTAGGCTCCAAACCGTTGGCCACAATCGCATAAATACCCACACAAGGTATCGCCAAATCGATCAGCCAACGCAACTGACTACGCAATACACTCGTCGAATGCGCTGTCCATTGAAAATGACTCTCGGCAAGTCCCCCTGATCGCGCGATCTGCCGCAATACCTCCAACGGAAAAAAATACCGGGCACTTACCAGTAAGCCCCAGCCCAAAGCACTCAGAAACTGCTCCCCATGCGCGATCGAAAGCAATCGCCATCCGAGCAGCAAGTGAATCATCGGCAAAGGCGACGCTAAAACCAAACACAATGCAATCGACTGAACCGTCGGCATGAACGATGTCGTCGTCGATTTGCTTGCAAGTATCCCTGTCTTGGATATCTGCTGTCGCATCCGCTTGGTGTAATACGCAAGCAGCAATAAACCCAAAATGGCACCGGTGTAGCCCCAGGTGTGATTGCGAAAGTCCTCGCCGATACGAAGCGGTACTTCGCGCCAATTCGATAAGTCAAAGAATCGCTTCGTCTGATCCACGACGGCTTTCCAATCCGCCAATCCAAAAGGATCCGTCGAGCGGATCCAAAGAATATGCTCATCGATGAACTTGCGATACTTCGTCACATGCTCGATGAGAGATTGATAGACGACCGCAAGATTGAATAGCGTCTCGGCCGCATTGTTCGCATCGATCCGAAACTCATCGACAATCCGACGCTCAGTTGCTACCAACAGCGTCCTTTTCTGATCCTCATTGAGCGTCTCGAAGTCCGATGCGAGCATCTCGTACTCTGCCGACGTCGCCCGCGCTGTCTCTCCATTCTCGTACTTCGTCTTCAAATCGTCGAGTTCCAGGATCCGTGATTGAACGCTGATGATCCGCGTTTGACAATCCTCTAACTCGCGATTCAATTGCTCGGTCTTGGGTAAGTCCTCGCGCTGCCTCCTTAAGACATTCGCTACCAAACTCTTCATCCGCGATACGTTCAAGCTCGACGGACTCGAATCGCCCGAAGTACTCGTGTTGCCCAAACGATCCACCATCGTGCGGTAGCGGTCGGTCAAGAAACGCAAACGATCGCGCTCCTCTTCGAGCTTGGTTCGGCTTCTTGACTGCTCACCGACCAATTCACGCCACGAAGCTATCTGCGACTTCAGATCCGAAACGTCCTTGGAATCCTTGCTGCGGTCGGATACTTTCAACTGCTTGCGCAAGCGTTCCAGCAAGTCGGAGTACTTGCCGATCTGCGTCTCGCGTCGCTTCCCGAGCTCCTCGGCGATCTCCTTGAGTTGCGCCTGATAGAACTTTTCCTCCAATAGGTAAAGCTCCTTTCGCAGCGGAAGCAGTTCGTTCTCAGCCTCGTATGTCCGTTGCTCAAGCTCCACGCGCCGCAGGTGCGAGCTGAGCGTTGCCAACTTGGCTCGGATCAGCAACTGATTCGCCTCGCGAACCCGTGGTTCCGTCCCCTCAGGAATCGGAGCGATAAGCTCTTCATTGAGTTTAGTGATCGCCGACTTGTCGTCGTTGATGAATCGAGGTAGCTCCTTCTTGCGCGCCTCACGCGCCGCGATCGTCGTTTCGGTCTCCGTTCGATTCTTCGAAGCCGATTGCAACTGCGCATTGACCTGCAACTGCAAAGACTGAAGGTACTCAGGGCTCGCCCAAGTCAGCGAGCCATCGAAATAAAGGGATTTGAAGTCCGGTTTGTCCTTGCGCCGCTTGGAGTCCGAAGTCGCACTTGGAGCAAGCTCCAACGCAGCCTGATAGTCCTTGATCGCTTTTTCTTCCTCAAAACGCTTTTTTGTCTCCGCAAGCACCGCCTCGTAGACCGTCGTAAGCGTCTGTTTGAGATTCGCATCGAGGTCCGTCGCCGATTGCAATTGTTGCAATTGAGCAGCGACCGATTCGGCCGATATCGCCGAGGAATCAGGGTTCGCCGAGTTTACCGTCGGAGCATCCGATGCAGGAGTCTCCTTCAAAGAAGGTTCCTTTGCGGGCGGTTCTTTCGCGGTCTGTTCTTTATTGGATGGAGCCTGGCCTGAGGCAGCCGCCTGACGGCTTGCCATCAAGGCTCGGACCGTATTGCGTCGCACGCCGGTTCCCGCCGCGTGGTCCCCCTCCCCTCCAGCCGAGGCACTTCCAGTCGATGGCAGGGGATTTTGAGCCACAGCAGGTGCTAGGAGCAAAAACACCAGCAGCAACCCCAGACTGCCTAATCCCAGAGTGCCAGCCACTTTAGGAAGCTGCGTTTTACCTGCATCAAGACAGATGCAGATACGCCTCGCGATCCCTTTGGGGATCCGCACCGAGAGACGTTTCGATTTCCGTTCCGAAGCGAAGTGTTCCATAAGCTTCGAATGTAAGCGATTGAACAAGGCCACAACAAGAGACGAATCGGCCTTGATTTGCTAGCATCCCTTGCGCTGATTGGCTCACCGGCAGGTGAATTACGCTGTGAGCCGCCTAGGCGCAAGCCGCGGGCTATTGCCATAAGCCCCGTACCGATGCGCTTAGGCTATACCGACATGGTAGAGCCATTGTCCCCAATGGCTCCGTCCGACGCGCGAGCGTCGGCGTCTTACTTCTGTTCGGCTGTTTTTGCCGGTCTCATGATCAGACACAAAACTTGTAACTTTATCCCGCCCAAGGATTTCCAATAAACCCGAAAGACGATTAGATAGCATTGACTCTTCGCGTCGATCTTTCATGACGCATTTCCTTTGCATTACTTGGTTTTGACACCTGTATGCAAGGAAATGCCACTTTTTCATGGGTAGCCCGATTTGACGGTATTGGGCGCAAGGCGCCATCCGATGGCTACAGGCGAAACGATTGTTCGTGCATCGCATCGGATTGGCTGACCTATCCATTGGGAACTCGCCGAAACAACTCTCGTTGACTTGTTCTAATCCGTGAATCTTACCAACGTAACGAACGCACATTCTGTCATGACACTCGCATGGCAACTGGCGATGTCCCGCCCGACCAGACACTTGACACTCCTGCTTTTCCTTGTGGGGACCTCGGGGGGCTCGCTCGCCCAAAACCCATCCCAAGAGGAAGTGCTGGACCTCTACCGAGCCGCTTCTGATGCCTATGCGCACCAAAATTGGGATTTGGCGAGCGAACGTTTTCGCCAAGTCGCTCACTTGCGCCCAGCAACCCCACTTGCAATGGAGGCTGGTTTCTACGATTTGCTAGCGATGCATCGGCGAATGCAAATCGCAACCCTTCGGGTGGCTTCGCCAAGTGAAACTCCGGACAAATTCGCTCAGGCTTGTTCGGATTGGCATTGCTTGGCCAGCAGTTGGATGCAATCGCAAGCGATCACGAAAACACCTAGCTACCTCGAAACGCTTCGAGGCCGCATCGACTCGGTCCTGCGCATCGAAATCGAACAAGCTTTCGCATCAAGGAGCTACCGACAAACGCTGAGCCTTCTGAACCAAATCCAGCGACAGACCGCTTCCGAATCCCTTGAGCTGGAACTCCTGGGCCTCGAGTGCTTTGTGCAACTCCAACGATGGACCGATGCGGAAAACTCTGTGCAGTCGTTACAGCTTCGCGTTGAGGAAGAGCTTGCGCAGAGCCCCCCACCCGACTGGATCGAGCGTTTTCTGCTTCGACAAGCCGAAGTCGCGATGGTTTTGGCAAAATGGAAAGATGCCGAATCTACCGTTTGGAAGATTCGTACTCACTTTCCCGAATGCAAGGTATCGGCCCAAGTCGATTATGTCCTAGCACGATGCTGGATTCACGAGGCCAAGTTCGAGCAAGCAAGGCAATTGCTAGCATCGATTTTGGAAAGCCATCGAGACACGACGGTTGACCTACAGGCGAAAACCTGGTGGACACTTGCTGAATCCTACTTAATGCAACGCAATTATCACGAAGCACACGCGTGTTACGAACAGGTTTTGAAAGTCGCCGTCGATTCCAAATGGGCTGAATTGGCACAACGTCAAATGGCAATGTGTCGAGAAGCTTCTGGAAGTTCGATAGCAGATCGATCGGACGCGAACAACTCCGCAGCGGTTCGTTCCACTCAAAAACAAATGCCCAAGCAATCCCGATGACTTCCTCGCTAGGCCTAGCCGCGAAACTTTTCACGATCACCCTTGGGTGGGTTTCGCTATTGCTGTGCGCTTGGACCCAGACGGCCAGCGCACAGAATGGTCGATGGAATCCAAATCCTCCGACGACTGCACCGGGGTTTTCCAATCAGCCTTCCAATCAGCCTTCCGGATTTCCACCGACGGCCCGTCCTACGCAAAGCGTGGCCAACAACGATCCACGCATCGCTTCACTTCCTGCCCCCGGATCGAATGTCAATTATTCGTCTGGTTCGGTTCCCAATGGACTCTCGGAGGAATCGACGAAGCCAAAAATCGCTACGCGCAATTTGCTCCAGGTGTTTTACGACGGCGGATGGATGATGTATCCGATCGCCTTGTGTTCCTTTGGCCTGACGGTATTCGCGTTCGAACGCTCGATTGCCCTTCGACGTTCCCGCGTCGTATCGCGTCCTTTTGTCAATCGGATCATCGAGCAACTTCAACAGCAGTTGATCGACAAAGACGAGGCGATCGAACTGTGCGAAAAAAGTGGTAGCCCGATGGCAAAGATCATGCTATCGGCTCTTCGGCGACATGGACGACCTGCCGTCGAAGTCGAGCAAGCTGTTTTGGATTGCGGTGAACGCGAAAGCAACTTCCTGCGTCGCAACATGCGAGCGATTCTTGCGATCAGCAACGTCACACCGCTTTTGGGTTTGCTCGGAACCGTCCTGGGGATGATTCAGTCCTTCAATGACATCTCGAATTCTCAAGCCATGGGACGCCCGGAGTTGCTCGCAGGTGGGATTGGCCAAGCCCTTTTGACCACCGCAGCCGGATTGCTCGTAGCTATCCCCGCTTACGTTGCCTACATCTTCTTTGTTGGTCGTATCGATAGTTTGATCATCGAGATGGATACCCAAGCTCAGCGCCTCGTCGACATCATCAGTGCCGAAGGGCTGCAAGAGAACGAGGGCACCCGAACTCGACGCACCCGAAAAGCGGCTTAGCCTCAGAGGTCCACGCGTATGCCTCTTAAAACCTCCAGCGACGAAGAGCTCCCAGCGATCAATCTGACAAGCATGATCGATGTGCTCTTCCTGCTGATCATCTTCTTCATGGTCGGAACTCGCTTTAGCGAATCCGAACACCAGATCGCTTTGAAGTTGCCCAAGTCGACTTCGCCTGAGTCGATGATGGACCGTCCTGGCGCGAAAGTGGTCAACCTCTATGCCGATGGAACCATCGAGCTCGATGGTCGACGACTCAGCAGCGATCAACTTACCGAAATGCTTGGACCCATGGTGCGAAACTATCCAGACTTGCAAGTCCGATTCCGACCCGATACTGGGGTTCCGGTCGGACAAGCGAGCCAAGTCATGGAAGCCATCAGCCGATCGGGAGTTCAAGACATTCGGTGGGCAACGTCCGCTTCGGTGATGCCGGGGAATCGAACACGGTAGATCCCGCCATGAACCTTTGGCCTTACCCCCTGCTAGGAGCGATCGGAAACCCTGTCTCGGATCGCGCCTGGGCGATCTTTCTCGGGTGCTTCCTAGCGGCAGTCGCCCTCGGCTTGCTCGTGCTTTCCTGGACGCGATGGGGGCAGTCGAAGCTTCTTACCAAGTGCATTGCGATCGCCGTCTTGGCACATATCTGGTTGTTGCTTTACGCCTACGGAACTCGGATACCCTACGGGAGCTCAGCGGATGGAACCGGTTCGCAAGGCACCCAGCTTGCCCTCGTGCAATCGAAGTCGTCGGTCTCCGTTGCCTGGACTCCAGAGGATTCGACCGCACTACCCCAGGACGATGAGTCCTGGTCGGATCCTCCCAGCCTTCAGAACGCGGACACAGCCGCCGGTGATCCGTCCGAATACCCCAGGACCGATTCCGACTCGCATTCGACACCCCTTTGGAACCGCTCGCTCGAATCGCCAAGCGTCCCAGACTTTGCATTACCGAATGCACAGGTCCAAGCACCCTCGGATCTGTCCGATGAGCACCTGCGTCTGCTAGGTCAATTCGAGGAGCAATCCAGTACCGATTTGCCGCTCGATCCTGCGCTTCTGGCAGATAGTCCGTTATCCGATCCCACGTCTGGAGTTGTTTCGGTAAAGCAACCAGATAGCCTTGCGATGTCCTCAGACCAGGTTCAACGTTCTATCGACCCATCGGCGGAGGAATCCCCGCAAGCCACTGCAACGAAGTCCAAGTCCGCGAGCTTCATTCCAGGAGCCTATCGCATGCGCTTGGCCCCGGAGCGGTTCGCCTACACGCTTGAAAATGGTGGCGATGCGAACACCGAACAAGCGGTCCGCGGGGCGCTGGAATTTCTGGCCAAGTCCCAATCGCCCGACGGGTCCTGGAATGCTCAGGCCTACGGTGCAGGACAGCGCGCCGTGGCCCCCTCGGCTGAGGCACTCTACCGCGCTGATACCGGTAAGTTCGCCGATACGGCGATGACCGGTTTGGCTCTGTTGGCGTTTCTCGGAGCCGGACACACCCACAACGATGGCGGACCCTATGCTGCCTGCGTCCATCGAGGACTCTCGTATCTTTGCCAACAGCAATTTCCCTCGGGAGATTTATCCGGACGCAATCAAATAGGACAACAACCTACCGTCCGCTATGCTCGCATGTATAGCCATGGAATCGCCGCGATCGCTCTCGCAGAGGCTTATGCTTTGACTCAGGACCAAGATCTTGTGGTCCCCGTAAAAAACGCGGTTGAATATTCGCTCAAAGCGATGAATCCAAGAACCGGTGGATGGCGATACGATTTTGCTTCAGAGGATCCCGGCGACACTAGCCAATTCGGTTGGCAAGCAATGCTTCTCAACAGCGCTAGTGTCAGCAATGCCGCTCCCCTCGGAGGCAATCACCGAGTCTTGCTCCAACGATTCCTCGACTCGGTCAGCACCGGAAAGTCCGGAGGTCTGGCCGTCTATCGAAACCTGAATCCTCAATCGCGCCCCGCTAGCGAACAAGCGTCGGTTGCAATGACTGCCGAGGCCTTTGCGATGCGCACCATGCTGGGGCTTCCCATGTCGGCTCAAGCCACTCGGGAGGCAAAGCAGATGCTATTGAGCCAACTGCCAGGCTCCTCCGAACCTAACTTCTATTATTGGTACTACGCTACCCTAGCGCTCTATCAATCCCAACCCCACTCCGAGGCTTGGACCCTTTGGAACCAAGCCATCAAAAGAGAACTCCTTGCGACGCAAGTGAGCCAAGGGGACGATGCAGGTTCATGGGACCCCCGATGCATCTGGGGGGGACACGGAGGCAGAATCTACACCACCGCGCTCGGTTGCATGTGTTTAGAAGTCTACTACCGTTATCTGCCGCTCTACCAATCCGATTCGCTGACCGCCCCGTAGGATACGCTCGATCGAGCTCTTCTTGGCCTCCGTCGGCTTTAGGCGCAATGGCGTTGAATTAAAAGCGGAACGGCGCAAGCCGTCCGGTGAGAAACATTGCGATACCGAGAACCTTCCATCACTCACCGGAGTGCTTGCGCACTTCCGCTTACACTAATTCAACGCCATTGGGCTTTATGCCGGCGGGGCCAAGATTCGCAGCTACAGGTACGAGTACCGTTTCGCTGAGCACGAGCATAACGCAATCCGACGCGAGGCATTAACGCTTTCTTCATCTGATTTTCATCTAAACCGCCTGCGAAACGGTATTTGTTTGGATTTCATTTCGATTTTGTGAAGTTCGCGTGAATATAAAGCCTTGCTCCTACCCGACCAACATCGGATCGCTATCTTTCCGCCGTCGAGTTCAGGCGTCCCTGAACCAGGAGTTTCTCTGTTTCGTTAGTTTAGAGGGGTAGAGTTGATGAGTCGTAAAATTTTCAGTGCGGGCAGTCGTCGCAGAGCGTTCACGCTCGTCGAACTGCTCGTGGTCATCGCAATCATCGGCATTCTCGTTGGGCTTTTGCTGCCGGCAGTCCAAGCCGCTCGTGAAGCCGCACGCCGAATGAGTTGCTCGAACAACGTCAAGCAAATCAGCTTGTCGGTCGCCAACCACGAGTCGGCGTTCAAAAAGCTTCCACACAGCGGTCAGTGCGGATCGACCGGTAGCACCACGACGGTCTACATGATCCACTCGACTGCAACCCTCTTGCTCCCTTACATCGAGCAACAGTCGGTTTACAACCAATTCGATTTCACGACCAACTCGATCGCCCACTACGGTGCGTCCCCGAGCGGAAACGCGTTTTCGACCCCAAGTGGTTGCTTGATCCACCGCAATTCCAAGGGCAAGGCGTTTGACGATCCGACCCATCCTTCGGGACAGTTGGCCGCTCAAACCCAAATCTCAACCTACGTCTGTCCTTCGACACCTCTCGATGCCGGCACGCGTGACCCGGTCAACCGACTCGGTGGCATCGATTACATGTTCATCGACCTGACGGACGTCGACCACCGAATTGGATCGGCAACCTACGGGGCCCGCACTCCGAGTACCGATCCTCAATTGGCCGAAATGCGCGTTTCGGGGATGCTCGATTGCGAAGGCAGCCGTTTGGCATCGACCATCGACGGCACCTCGAACACCGTCCTGGTGATCGAAGATGCCGGTCGTGCGAATCCAGCCGTCACCAAATTCGGTGCACTTTCGACCCGCAAGACCCCGGTCTCGACACCAGCTTTCCCTGTCAACATGTCGACCGGTTCGAACGGTCGCCACATGTATGCTTGGGCTGATGCCGACGCGAACACCAACGGCTATTCGGGCCCAAGCAATGCAATCGCTCCAGGATCCCGAACCGCGATGATCAACAACTACGGAAACGTCATCGGTGGACCACCCGAGTGCCTCTGGTCGGTCAACAATTGCGGACCTAACGACGAACCTTTCGCCTTCCACGGTGCAGGTGCTAACGCTGGTTTTGGCGATGGCTCGGTCAAGTTCCTTTCGGCCAACACCGACGGTGTGGTTCTCAAGTGGATGATCGGTCGAAACGACAGCCGTACCTACGAAATGCCGGAGTAATTAATCCTCATGTTGCGTCTACTCCTCGTATTAGCTCTGGCTTGTGTTTCCATTGGTTGCCAAGCCAAAGTGCCACTGATGAACACACCGGTCGATGTGGTCGGCAAACTTACCAAAGCAGGGAAACCTGTTGGGAATGTGACACTGACGCTTCAGCCAATGGAGACCGGACACGTGGTGCCGATGAAGGTCGGAGCCGATGGATCCTTTAAGGGGAACATCGTCCCGGGCAAATATGCATACTATCTTTCCGCGAGTGAAGACGGTGGAGAGTCGGCCCTTCAAGGGATTGACGCTTCACTTAAGGAAGCCAATATGCAACGCACCATTACGGTTCAGGCAGGTCAGTCGAGTTTGGAAGTGAACCTGTAGACCTTGGTTATTCAACAACCTTGGCTCTGAACGAGTTTTAAGCGAAGAGTTCACGAAATTCAAAAGGACGATGGATAAAACCATCGTCCTTTTTCATTGTCATTCCGAGCGTGGGGTTCCTTGGGCGAGTCCCGTGGCCTTAGGGTACGATTTTCAGCTCTTGTCCCATCAGCACCCAAACTTTCGTGGCTTGTTTGCCCGACCAGTCAATCGATCGGAGCAGCAAGCGAATCGAATCGCCACGGAAACCTTGCACTTGAAGGATTGCGGTGAGCTTGGACTCAAGGCTCCCTAGCAAACCTGAATTGGCAACAGCGTTGCTTGCGGTACTCGCCGCTTCGGACAGACCAAAAATATCCGTGTCCTCCTCGCGACCTCCGAGCAGGCTTCCGAGATCCAAACCGCCGGAAGCTTCCGGACGATGAATGACCTTGAACTTGTCGATTTTCGCGTTCTTGGCAACCATTCCGATCGCATCGTCGAGTCCACCGATCTGGTCGACCAATCGATGCGATTTGGCTTGTTCGCCCGACCAAACCCTGCCACCTGCCAGCGACTTGAGGGTATCGACCGGGATGCTTCGCGATGCCGAAGCGATCTGAAGGAATTTGTCGTAGATCGTCCCGACCGATTTTTGCATCAAATCGATCTCCTCTTCGCTCCAGGCGTGGTCCAAGGAATTCATCCCTGCGACCGGATCGAGTGTGACCGATTCGACATGAACGCCGAGGCGGCGGGCCAAGGCTCCTGCGCTGAGCTTCATCGAGAAGACTCCGATCGAGCCGGTGATCGTCCCCTGTTCAGCGAAAATAGGCTCTCCGATGCAAGTGACCCAATAGCCTCCCGACGCGGCAACCTCGCCCATCGAAAACACCAGTGGCTTCTTCTTGGCACAAGCTTCAAGCGCCTGGCGTATCGCTTCGCTGGCGGTAGCACTCCCACCGGGAGAGTTGATTCGAACAACGACCCCTTTGACCTTTTCGTCAGCCGTGAGTTCCTCGATCAACTTGACCGTCGGCCCCGAGACAATGGCGCTGGCATTGGCCTGTTTTCCATCTTCAATCGCCCCGCTCAAATGCACCACAGCGATCGAATCGTCTTTGATCTTCATGGCACCCTTGGGGGGGGCCATGGCTTGTCCCATCAATTCAAAAATAGAGAGCTCCTTCTTGGGCTTGGCTTTGGGCGTCGTCCATTCATAGCCTTCACCAAGACTGTCCATTACCGTTTTTTGCAAGGAGCCATAGGGGACCAGTCGGTCGACCAAGCGGTTAGCTAGAGCTTCTGCTGGCAGGAGGATTCTCTGCTTTTGGAGTTCACGAACCGCACCGACCGAAAGCCCCCGTCCCTTGGCAATTCTGGATACTTGTGCGTTGTTGATCGAATCGAGCATCGCTAGATAATGCTCCTTGAGGTGCTTGGACATCACGGAGTTAACATAGGGTTCGACGGCACCTTTGAAGTCCCCGGCCCGGGTAACTGAAGCTTGGATCCCCAACAAGTTCATCGCATCGCGGTAGAACATCGTCTCCATCGACGACGATGGCATGTCGATGCCCCCGAGGTCTGCCATGAGGATCTCGTCACACCCTGAGGCAATCGACAACTGGACGTTACCGGCCGATTCCAACCAGGCGATTAACTTCTTACCATGACCGCGAAGATGCTCGAGATGTCGCGAGAACTCATCCAATTGCGCAGGATTCATCGAAAGCGAAGAGGACGAAAGGTCCAGCACGACATGGGTGACGAGTTCCTCGTGGCTAAGCTCATCGAGGTAATCGCAGAGTTTATAAAATCCTTTAGGTTTCCCTAGCCCACCGCCGAGGACAAGATCCATTGGATTCAGTCCGCCGGCACCGGGCAAGTCGACATACTCGCCGCTGAGGGGAACGACGCGCACTTGCTTTTTGGCAGGAGCTTTATCCGGCTTCTTTTCTTCTTGTTTCTCGGCTTTGTCAGCTTTGTCGGCTTTTTTGTCAGCCTGTTGTTGCTCCGCTGGCACTGCTGTTGCCGCAGCTTGGGGCTCTTGGGTCGGAGCCTCGGGGGCTTTTTCCTGAGCTAGGATCGGCGGGGAAAGAATCCCCCCTGCAATCGCTAGCATCCCAAAACTCGCCCAGTTCCTAAGTGACCAATTCCCGAGTGAAAAAGCTCGAAACCGATACGATTTGAGCCACAATAATCGCATAGACATGTTGGTGTAGACAAAAATGAAAGTGGATGATCGATCAGAAACCACAGAGGAATCCGTTTTGAGCGAAACGCAGTTTTCGTTAAACTGTCGGTGCCTCGCATTACCTCCGTGGACCTCTCGTAATTCTAATCAGAAACACCGATGATCGTGACAATCGACGGGCCGGCCGGGGCCGGAAAGAGCTCCGTAGCCCTGAAGCTCGCCGAAAATCTAGGCTTTTTCTTTCTCGACACCGGCGCGATGTATCGATGCGTGACGCTCGCGTGCATGCGAGCTCAGGTCGATCTCCATGATCCGGCTGCAACCCTCGAGATCGCCAACTGCTGTCAAATCGATTTGGCGAGGGGTTCTGTGGCACTCAATCGGCTCGACGTGACACGCGAGATCCGAAACCCAGCGGTCGCCAAGTCGATCAAAGCCATCGCGGAAAATCCCGAAATCCGAGAGCTTATGGTTCAGCAGCAACGCCGAATCTGCACGGGTCAAGACTGCGTTACCGAAGGGAGAGACCAAGGGACCGTGGCTTTTCCGAATGCAGAGTGCAAGATCTTTCTGACTGCGACTGCCGAGGAACGAGCCAGGAGGCGATATCAACAGCTCCTCGATGCGGGCATCGATGCGGATTTCGATGAGATCTTGATTCAGCAAAATCAACGCGATGCGAATGACTCCAATCGCCTCACCGGACCTTTGATCGCCGCACCCGACGCCATCGTTGTTGCAACCGATGGCATGAGTGAGCAGCAAGTCCTCGATAAACTGCTCGAAATCGTGCGGTCTCGCCGCAGCGGTCCCTCTAGCCAATCCGTCACGAAATGACCGACGAAGTCCTCTCCGATCAGGCGATCACCGCTGCAAAAGTCGCTGCAAAAAAGAACAAGGCAGCGAAAGACACGGGCACGCACAAGCCCAAGGAGGAGGAAAGCCGCTTGAGCCTCCTGATGCGCCGAATCGTCTATCGTGTTTTGCGATTGATCGCAAGAATGCTGTGTGTGTTGTGGTTTCGCATTCGGGTCGAGGGCCGACACCATGTTCCTAGCCAAGGGGGTGGAATGCTCCTGTCGAACCACCAGTCAGGTCTCGACCCGATCTTGGTCGGGCTGGCTTGCAACCGCAACCTGAACTTCCTTGCAAGAAGCACTCTTTTCAAGAATCCAGCCTTCTCTTTCTTTCTGAAAATCGTCGACTCGATTGAAATCGACCGGGAACGCGGTGGACTTAGCGGCTTGCGGGAGATGCTCTCAAGATTGCGTTCTGGAAAGGTGGTCCTGTTGTTCCCAGAGGGGACTCGAACCCAGGATGGCTCGATTGGTGTTGTGAAACCCGGATTTTTTCCGATCGCGAAACGGTCCGATGTCCCTTTGATCCCCGTGGCGATCGTCGGTGCGTTCGAGTGCATGCCCAAGGGCTCGAAGTGGCTCTTTCCCAAACCGATCGCTGTGGTTTTTGGCAAGCCGATCCCACCCGAGGACTACCGAAACTGGAGCGAAGAGCAAGCCGTTGAGGCTGTCGCTGTTTCCTTGGCCGACCTCTACCAACGGGGAAAAATCTCCATCGAAGGGGCTTACTAGGTGAGGGTTCCGCTCATCGAAATCTGATACATTGGTTTTCTCGTCCGAGCCCTCCTCATGACCAATCCAAGATGAAATCTTCTCCGATACCTACCTTCAGCGGCAGCCCTGCGCTGTGCCTGCTTTTGATCCTATCTCTCTTGCCGTCGGCCGTTGGCATCGCCCAGCAGGAGGATCTGCAATTTGCCGCCTCGAGCGGCATCGATGGCTTATCGCTCGATTCGGCTAGCCTCTCGCCTCGGAGCATGCTCGTGGGCGATCCACTGATCGTTATCCGTTGCAATGTTAGAAACGGCTCGAAAGAAACCCTAACGGGATTTGTATCCGCACGCATCGCAGGGAATCTAACCGACGACGATCGCTACCGAATCACGGTTGAACCCCAACAGATTCGTAGTTGCGAAATCACCGTGCGTCCTCTCATCCCGTTGCCAGATGCTAGGTTCGAGGTTGAAGTATCCCTTTATAAGATCGTCGACGGGAAGGAAGTGCTTTCGGTCGTGGGGGATGAACCGGCCGTCCGCAATGTGACCGTCTTTCGCGGCCCGAAGCTTCCTGTCGTCGCCGCCTCGGCCCTAGGCCTTGAGGCTGCTCCACCACTGGATTGGCGATGGGAAAAGACGGATCCTCTTTACACCTACGAATTGGCGATGGCAAGTCGTGTCGACGGAGAACTGAGCAAGGAAGCGATCGGACTCGATGGGATCCAATTCCCGATCAATCAAAACGATTGGAAGAACACCGACCTGTTGATGCTCGCCGAGCCAGCCCCCCTTCGAGATGCGGCAACGGTCGGAACGCTCAAGAGTTTCCTGAATTCCGGGGGACGCATTTGGGTCATGCTCGAGGCCATCGACACCCAAGATCTCCAGCCGCTGCTCGAACCTAACCAGCAGCTCCGCACCGTCGACTCGGTCCAACTGACCAACTTTAGAGTCGACTCAACAGGACCATCGATTCAGGAACAAGACGCAAGGGTGGACCTCGAAGACCCGGTGATCTTCAAGCGATTGATGCATCATGGGGGGAGCGTTGGCCATCGAATCGACGGTTGGCCGGCCTCGTTGGTCATGCCCGTCGGTCGAGGAGAACTGATCATTACGGCCCTGGAAAGCAGTGCTTGGATCAAGCCTCGCAAGGTGCAAACCAGCGAGGATCCGTTCTTCCAATCGGACTACGAATTACGACCCTGGGCTCGGAGCATCATCGATACGGTGCAAGCCAAGCGAGCCACGAATATCGTATCGCTCAAGGACCTCGACTATCCGCTTGAGAGAATTGGCAACCCGGTCGTCTCACGCGGACTCGTCGCCGCAATACTCCTTTGCTTTTGCACGGCCTTAGTCGCTATGAGCATCTGGCGGCTGACGGCCAGGGATGCCAAAGCCATGGGCTGGATCGCTCCTGGATTGGCGCTGCTCGCATCGATCCCTTTGGTCTATTTGGCGTGGTCCCAAAAGCGTGAAATACCCGCCATGGTCTCGTTGTTTCAATGGGTTCAACTCGAGTCCAAGAGCGGAGCGATGCTCAGAGAGTCTGCGGCCGTTTACCTGCCCCGGGGCACCTCGATGGATCTCCAGAGCAACCTGCTAGGATACGCAGCACCGGATTCCAAGATCCAAAGCGGAATCAAAACGTTTCAGACCGAGGACCTTCAAAGCTGGCGGCTAAGCAACCAGGATTGGCCTACAGGAACTTGGAGGTACCAAACCGAATCCTCACTCCCGGACCTACAAGCCGTGGCTCAAGGAGAATTCAACAAGGATGGTGTTCTGATCCGTTTGCCAACGAACCTTCCGTCCAAACTACAAAACCCGGTCGTCGCCTATACACCAGGTGCCCCGGTCTTAGGGGCCCCGGTGACCGATTCTCAGATCCTCATCGACGGCACATTCCCTGCCGAGGGCGAGCGTTGGACTCTCGATGCGATCGTCGGGGACGAGCAACGCCGACGCACCGCGATCTACCGCAAAGCTCTCGAATCGAGCGATCGAACCCAGACCCTTTCGCGTATCGTGATGGGTTGGACCGACTTGTTCGATCAAGGCCCCCAGTGGAACTCCGATATCCAACGACGTGGAGTTGCACTCGTCACCATGCCGTTGACACTCCAACGGCCAGAGACAGGCAACCCCTTTACGGTTCCTTATCCGTTCATCGATATCAAAATCGCCCGAGACGGCAACTCCTCACCGGTGTTTCTCGAAGGTACCGGACGATGGATCAGCCAATCCTCCAACCGCGCCGAATCCAGCTTGGAATTTCGACTTCCGGTCGAAGTCCTTCCGATCCAAGTCACCCAGATCGACTTCGATTGGGACCTGCAAGCCCCCCGCCGAAAAGTCAAACTCTCGTGGCTTCGATCGCAAGACAAAACGTTGGTTGAAATCATCGGTTTTGACGGCCCTTCGTTGCCTTGGAAAGCCTCCAGCACAGACCCTGCTCTGCTCGATGAATTCCAAGACGGGCTCCTGACGCTCCGCTTGGAAGTTGCCGAAGACCAGGAGTCTGGAAGCTCGATTCCTTGGCGGATCAGGCATCTTCGTCTCAATGTCCAAGGGATGACCAAGCCGAGCAACCCGCTCAAACGTTAGAGCAAAACCCTCCACTCTGAACCTCAATCACTTTACCTCTGACTTGCCATGAGCGATACCGTCGTCGAAACCACCAACCTGACGAAGAGTTACGGGGATTTTACCGCCCTGAGCGACCTTTCAATCCATGTCAATCGAGGCCAGATCCTCGGATTCATCGGACCCAACGGAGCCGGTAAAACCACCACGATCAAAATCTTAGTCGGGCTCTCAAAACCCACCTCCGGCTGTGCCACGATCGCCGGGGTCGATTGCAGCCAGAACGCTTCTCGAATCAAACGGCTTGTCGGCTACATGCCCGACAAGTTCGGATCGTATGACAACATGCGTGTCCATGAATACCTCGACTTTTTCGGGGCGATTTTTGGGATCCCAGCATCTCAGCGCAAGGCTCGCATCCAAGAAGTCATGGAAACGACGAGCACGACTTACATGCAAGACCGCTACGTCGAGAGCCTCAGTCACGGCATGCAACAGCGCGTCGGAATCGCTCGGACTCTCTTGCACGATCCAGAGGTTCTTATCCTCGATGAACCTGCAAACGGTTTGGATCCCAAAGCCCGTATCGAAATGCGGCAGCTCCTTTTGCAGCTTGCAGCCCGAGGAAAAACACTGATCGTCACGAGCCATATCCTGCCGGAACTAGCTCGCATATGCAACGTCGTAGCGATTGTCACAGCAGGGAAACTCAGGGCCTTCGGCACGGTCGACGAAGTGATGAGCTCGCTCTGTCCGCAACGGAGCTACGAAATCCAGTTGGCTAGCGCTTCGCACATCGCCCAGGCCGAAAAAGTGCTCGGTCAATTGCTCTTGGACTCCGAACCCCTGACCAGTAGCCCTGCGGAATTGACCCTGCGATTCCCCACCGTTCGCACCGAGCCAGAGCTAGCCGAACTTTTAAACCAACTCGTGGCCGCCAAGTTACCCGTGACCCAATTCCGTGAACTGACCAGCGACCTCGAAGACGCATTTCTCTCTGTCGCGGGCAAGGATTAATCTCGGATCCCCTCTTGAAAGCTTCTCGGCGTGAATTCACTCTCCTTGCTTAAAAACCCAATTCTCCAACGCGAGCTCATTAGTCGACTGCGGAGCCCCAAAGCCCTCATCGCAATCGCTCTGGTCGCGATCGTTTCGTGCACCCTGGTCCTGATGCGCTGGCCCCGTGAAGCGACGATCGATCTGGTCAGCCAAGGATCGATTCAGGTCTTCCGCCCGGTGGCCTATGCGATCGCCATCGCGATCATGATGCTCACTCCGGCCTTTCCTGCGACGGCTATCGTCTCGGAACGCAGAAAAGGAACCTTGGTTCTAATGCTCAACTCTCCGACTCCACCATGGGTCATCTACATCGGGAAACTTCTTGCCAATGTGCTCTTGAGCGTGCTATTGTTTTCTGTGAGTCTTCCTGCAATCTTCGCTTGCTATGCCATGGGTGGGATCTCCATCCCAGGGAATATCGTCCCGTTGGTCCTGATCTTCATCGGCATGGCCTTTCAATACTCCGCGCTGGGGCTTTGGGTATCGAGTCGCTCGCAGTCGATCGACGCGAGCCTGCGTTGGACCTATGGCATCCTGCTTGGCATGGTCGTCCTCTCGATCGGTCCTACGGTCCTTGTGGGCAAACTTTCAGGTCTCAAAGCCTGGATCGCCCAAGCCATGACCACCCTATCGCCTATTCCCGCTCTTCAGCAAGTCACCGGAGCTCAAGGCCAATCGCAATCCATCGGTATTTCAACCGGCTGGATCGAGTTCCTTATCATGTGCGCAGTCTCGACGCTCGGTTTTGCCCTGGCGACCTTGTACAAACTCCAGCCGACCATGATGGACCGCAGTCGCGATGCAGGAAAAGTCATCGAAGCAACGCAGTCGAGTTGGCTCCGACGACTCTCGTACCTAGTCGACCCGAACCGACGAAAGTCCGGCATTCCCTTCTGGCTCAATCCGGTCATGGTCAAAGAGTTCCGAACTCGAAAATTCGGCCGCCTGCACTGGCTTCTCCGGCTTATCGCAGGCGGAGCCATCGTCTCGATTCTATTGACGGTCGTGGCTGCCACCGGCACGGTCAACTGGGGCGTCGATCGAATCGCTTCATCGATGGTAATCATGCAGATCGGCTTTCTGCTGTTGCTCGGTCCTAGCTTGGGTGCCAACCTGATCGCCTCGGAGGTCGAGAGTGGAGGCTGGCAGTTGATGCGAGCCTCGCCCATCTCGCCCTGGAGAATCCTTTCAGGAAAACTCCTGAGTACCTTTCTAACCCTACTGTTGCTACTGTTGGCAACCTTGCCTGGGTACGTCATGATGAGCTATATTCAACCGGCCATTGGCGGACAGGTCTCCAACGTGATCATTTCGTTGTTGATCGCAACCGCGATGGTCACCATTCTGAGCGCCTGCGTCAGCGCCTACTCAAAAACCAGCGCCGCAGCGACGGCTGCAAGCTATGCGGTTTTGCTCGTTATCTTCGCAGGTACCCTGCTGATCTGGCTCGGGCGAGGAAACCCCTTTGGACCTGTGTTCGTCGAGCGAGCGCTGCTTTTGAACCCTGCAGCAACGGCTCTGGCGGAGATGAAAGCCCCCGGCTTTGAGACTTTTCAACTCATCCCTAACGGTTGGTATGTAGGGCTGTCGATTTGCGCGGCAGGCTTGGTGATACTTGTACTGCGAATTGCTCGACTCACACGTCCTGATTAAGAACGATCATGAATAGCCATCGAATCCTCCTCCCCATATTGCTCGTCTTTCTTGCACCGGGTTTTGCTCGGGCTCAACGCGTCGTGCCTCTGGAGCATCGTTGGGAGGTAGACCCAGGATTTGGCGATATCTGGAACACTGTCCACGAACCGCGAGCCAAATTCCTCAACGTCAACGATCTCAAAAGCGATCAGGCGAGCGTGCGTTTCGAAGCGGCCCAGAATATATGCATGAATTATGATCGTCCTGGATTTAGGAATCCCCCAAAAGCATTGACGCTTCTGCTTGAACAACTCCGAAATCAGGCAAATTCCATCCTTGCCAAAAGATCGATGATCTCGGCAGCATGCTTGCTGGATGACGGAGCCCATGCGCAAGCCATCTGGGATGCAGCACAAAACGATCCTCTGGCATGTGCCATCGTCGAACCCCACCTAACCAAGTGGAAATCCCCTGTCGCTCTAGAAATCTGGCGCCAGCGATTGAAGGATTCAAAATCATCCTCGGCTCAGATCGAAAACGCCCTCAATGGCCTCGCAGTCGTTGGACAAGAGCAAGACCGAGCGCTCTGTTTGGAATGGCTTGAATCCAGTCGCTCGAGTCCCGTCACGCGATTCGCGGCTGCGAAGACTCTCGGCGCTCTCCAACCAAACGGCCTTACGGATATGGCCAACCAAATCCTCATTTCAGAGGATCCGGACAAGCATCTACTTGCCGCCTCTTTGGTCGCTTCACATACCGATCCGAATGCCTTGAGAATACTCGAGACGATTCTTCAACAAGGCACATCGGTCTCTCAGCGACTCGCTGCAAACAGTATCAAAGAGCATTTCCCGCAGCAGGGCCTAGCCATGGTCGTGGGTTGGACTAAGCACCCCGACGACGTGATTCGACTCGCTGCTCTGGAGCTTCTTAAAAGCACTCCCAGTGAAGAGCACACGAGACTCCAAGCGACCCTACTGGCCGACCCGGACCTAAAAATCCGCAAAACCGCACGAACCCAACTCCTTGAACTCGCAGGCAAAGACTTCCGGACGCTTGTCGATGACTGCGTCAGCCAAAACCTTGCCTCGCCAGCTTGGCAAGGGATCGAGCAAGCGATCGTCCTGGCCGTCGAACTCCAAGATCGCTCCCGTTGTCCGAAATTCATCGAACTTCTTGAACACACTCGTCCCGAAGTGAACATGAATGCTGGCTGGGCCCTGATGGAGTTGGCCAACGAACCGGCGATACTCGCCGGTATTGTTCCCCATACCGAGAGATACACAAACGACCTGGCGGCCGAGAAAAAAATTGCCAAACAGGACTACATCCGTTTGAGCTTTTTGTTCGAGGCCTTCGGTCGCAACCGATACGAGCCCGTCTTGCCAATGCTCCGCAAATACGTCCCGAGAGACAATTTCAAAATGGGAAATCTGACCCGAACCTCTGCGATCTGGGCGATCGGAAAGACCATGAAGCAACAGGATGACCCTGCTCTGCGAGCCCAACTTCACGAAAGAGTTCTCGATTTAGGAACCATGCTCCCAGAAAACTACCTGGTCGGTTATGCCTGCCTACTTACGCTAGGCGAATTTGGATATCTCGATTCCAAACCGATTGTCGAACGCCATGCGCAACCAGGTCAGGATGCTCTGAGTTGTGCCGGACGTTGGGCCAAAGAGCAAATCGAAAAATCGGCTAAGTGACCCAAGGCCGGATTCCTTAGGAACCCGAGGGCCTCTGATCGACGCCGAGATGTTCGAGTCGTTCTGCTCGTCTTAGGGATCCAGAGCGGACCCAACGCAAAGAGGGGCTCTCTACCCAACGATGGAAACAAAAAGCAGCAATCAAACTGCAAGCAAACGCGATGAGCATGCCCGCTGCGGCTTGTACGGCTCCCTGGCTCGACCAGCCATCCAAGATCCTCAGAACCAGTCCATTGACCATGTAGTGCACCAAAAATAGGCTATACGACACATCGCTCAGCCATCGAATCGACGCGGGCAATACCCAGTCCTTGGTCCGCCAGTATCCAAAAAACAATACAGGTACGACCAAAAGAGAAATCATCAACTGCGGCCTGGGATTTAGGATGAGACTTCCTGCGACCGATAGACTGAAAAGCGACAAAACCCAAGTCGGGAGCCTGCCTTGCAACGTCCAACCCAGGAAGATACCGAGCACGTACTGAGCGGCAAAGTAGAGCACGAAAGCCTCCCACCGATCGCTACGACTCCAGACCCAGGCGCTCCCTAGTCCCAAGGGGAACAGCAGCAGCGTGCGAGCCCAGACATTTGCTCCGTGGTCGGTTTGGAACCGGTTAGCAAGAAACGTCAGGACAACGATCAAGCAGGACCATTGCAACTCGATGCACAAATACCAAGTCCCGGCGGAAAAATTCTCAAAGCCGAGCAAATTCTGTATCAAGAACAGATGAGAAACGAATTGGTACCATGAGAACGATTCAATCAGGTGTAGCGGAAAGCCGAATCGGTCCGTGAGCCACACCAATCCCAGTAGAGCAAAGAGCATGATTAGATAAGGGATCGCCAAACGCAGGTATCGATCCAAAATACCTTGCATCAACTCACCCACACCCATTTTGCCGTCAGGCCGTTGGATGAACCGCTTATCAAGACTGGACGTCAATCCACCGAGCACAAAGAAAATCGCCACTGCGTAGAGTGCATGGTTGAATAGAAAGTATCCAACACTCGGTGCGAATTGATCGGCCAGATCCGATCGAGGAGCATAGAGCGATAAGTGGTGCCAAACGATACCGACGGCAGCGAGTGCACGCAGCAAATCCGCAAGGGCGAATCGTTCCCCTCTCCAAAATGCTCCTTCTGTATCTTTTGAGTTCGCGTTCAAAAACGTGGCTCGACGGTAGAAGTCCGCTCCATCACCCAGGTGAATCTAACCGATGCTAAGCAAATCGTTGCTATCACCGAAGCGATCCGCCTTGATCCCCACTTGGTGCAACATCCATAGGTAAAGATTGCACAACGGAGTATTGCTCGGATACTTCCAATGCCCTGACTTATTGAGCCTGCCACCGGCTTTACCTAGCATAAGGATAGGTAGGTCGTCATGGTTATGCCGGTCCCCGTCGGAAATGCCACTTCCATAGAGGATCATCGTCCGATCCAGAAGCGATTCACCCCCTTCATCGACTGCTGACAATTGATCCGCTAGGTACGCAAACTGCTGAAGGTGGAATAGGTTGATCTTTTGCAGCTTGGTCTGCTTGTCCTCACTTTTTCCATGGTGAGACAAATCGTGATGGCTCTCGGGGGCCCCGATTTCAGGATACCCGCGATTGCTGCCCTCATTGGCCATCATGAACGTCAGCACGCGCGTCGCATCGGTTCGGATTGCAAGGCCGATCATGTCCATCATCAGTTTGCAGTGTTCTTCCCAAACCCGAGGGACTCCAGCGGGCCTCGAGTAGCTCGGTAGACCGTTTTCACCGAGTTGCAATTTGTCGCTGCGACCGATCCGATTTTCGACATCTTTGACCGCATAAAGGTATTCATCGAGCTTGCGGGAGTCCGCGGCTCCTAGTTTTCGTTTTAGGGAATTCGCATCCTCGAGGGCGTAATCCAAGACACTTTTTCGTCGCGTCGCAAGCGGGCTCGTTGGGCCTCCTTGAGAAACCTTGTCGGGGGTTCCAAAGAGTCTTTCAAAGACACTCGACGGGTCCATTTCTTTTGCCAACGGACTCGACTCGTTCCTCCAGGCAAGATTGCTCGAATAGGCACAGGAGTATCCGCTGTCGCAGTTTCCCGACTGACTTGAGCCTTCCATACCAAGCTCCAGCGATGCGAAGCGACTTTTGTGGCCGATCCCTTGCGCGGCGACTTGGTCGACCGAGATCCCATTTTTGATGTCTGCTCCATCGGTCTTCTTGGGATGAGCACCGGTTAAAAATGATGCCCCACTCCGCGCATGGTCCCCTGCCCCATCTCCGTGATCTCTGGCTCCATCGAGGGTCAGTCCCGTAAATACATTGAGCGACTTGCGGTGTTTGGACAACGCCTCCAGGGTCGCCGGCAACGCATAGTCTGCCCCCTCGGAATCCGGAGTCCAAGCAGGCATGTGAATTCCGTTGGGAACCATCATAAAGAGCATCCGTACCGGCTTTTCGTCGGCAAGGCTCGCAGCTCGGCTCTCAGGCGACATCGCTTCGAGCCAGGGAAGCGTAATGGCGGTCCCGAGTCCCCTCAGTACGGTTCGTCGATCGAGTTGTTTCATGGCAATTCCTCGTCCCTTGTTCCCTTGCGTCCGAACGGGTCGCTGGTGATGATCCCGAGCAATAGCTCCTGGAATCGGTAATCATTTTTGGATGCTTTGGCAAGTATCTGATCGATCGCGCAGCGATCGTAATATTCTAATCCGCGTCCGAGCCCGTAGGTCATGAGTTTTTCGGTCAGGGTCCGAACGAACTGCTCGGATTTCTGGTCGCGGATCAAACGGATCAAATCCCCCGGATTACGGACCTTCTCACCCGTGGGAAGCTCTCCGGATGCATCGATCGGATTGCCTCGGTCGCTAGTCCGCCAACGTCCTATCGCATCATAATTTTCCAACGCCAGCCCCAAAGGATCCATTTGCTTGTGGCACGAAGCGCACGCTGGATTGGCTCGGTGTTGTTCGAGTTGTTGACGAAGTGTGCCGACCAACTCGGCCTTGTCGAGTTCGGGAACTCCTGCCGGAGCCGGCGGGGGTGGTGTTCCCAAGACGTTGTCGAGGATCCACTTGCCTCGCTTGACAGGACTCGTCCGAGTCGGATTGCTTGTGACGGCAAGCACCGAGGCGTGGGTAAGGATTCCAAGTCTTTTTTGACCTTGGAGCGAAACGAGTTGGAATTTGTCTCCCTGGACTCCTGGAATTCCATAAAAGCGTGCCAGTTTTTCGTTCATGAACGAAAAATCCGCGTCGAGCAAACGCAGGACACTCATGTTCTCTCGCAATACATAAAGGAACAGATAGTAGGTCTCGGTTCTGCTCAAATCGCGAATCTGCTCATTCCAATCTGGAAATTGGCCTTCGTTGGGGGTGAAGCTCTCGAGCTTGCGCAAGGTCAGCCATTGACCTGCAAAGTTGCGGACAAAATCCCTGGCTCTCTCGTCGCGGATCATGCGATCGAGCTGGGCAGCCAAAACTCCAGGCGAGCGCAGTTGCTTTTTGGAAGCCAGCGTCAAAAGCTCACGGTCCGGGGTAGAGCTCCATAGAAAGTAACTCAGTCGCGTGGCGAGCTCGAAATCGCTCAGCAAAGGATATTCATTGCCGATCCGTAGAGCGGGTTCCTCGACTTTGAAAAGAAAATTCGGACTTACCAGGATCGCCGTCAGTGCGGTTTGCAATCCAACCTCATAGGTATCCCCCGACTCGACTGTCTTCTCGACGATGGATGCCAAGCGGTTGAGTTCCTCGTCGTTAGCAGGTCTACGAAACGCTCGGCTCGCAATCCGACGCAGCACATCTTTAGCCGCATCGGCCACGGTGCGTGTGGCCGACGGAACCGAATCTCGCACCAGCTCTCGATGGATCTCGGGCAGGGCCGACTCGGGGATTGGCTCTGCCGCTTTTTGACCGGTGAGTCGAAGATCGTAGATGTATAAATTCGTGTCTTGGGCTGGATTCCCATCCTTTGGCGCAATGTAATGGTCATTGACGAAAGCGATTTCCAAGAGACGCTTGCCAGCCCGCAATTTCAAGGGAATTTTGAAGACCTCGGGATTGTTGGGAGTATCGGTCTTGACGGTGAGCTCCTCGACTTTCTTCCCATCGACCGAGATGACCACCTTAGGATATCGCCCTTCGGCCGCCGAGCCCGCCATACCGAGTTCCAGCGTGTATCGACCCGTCCAAGGCGCCTGCTCCTCGAAGGGAGCCTTGCCGTTGGAGGAGAACACAAATCGATCTCCTTCGAACTTGCCACCGGAATCGGCCGTCAGTTGGCTTATCTTGCGAGGCGAATTATAAACTGGACCGGTACTCGAGGCGATAATCACTTTTCGGCTGATTTCTTCGGCGGCCGTGAGGTACTTGTCCATCAGCAACGGTGGGAGTGTCAGCACATCGGCGATATTGTCGAAACCGTAGCCGACATCATCGCCTGGGAACCCCAAAGCCGGTTCGTAATCGATGTTGAACAAGTCCCTTATTGAGTTGCGATATTCGTAGCGATTGATCCTCCGAAGCGTCACGGATCCAGGGTTGGGAGTTTTGCCACAGTCGATATCGTTGAGCGTCGATTGGATCCAAGAAGTCAGTGTTTTCCGTTCCGCTGGGCTTGGTTGAGGCGAATCAGCCGGTGGCATATCTTCAATATCGATCCGCACGGCGACCTTCTCCCAAACCCGCCTTTGCCGAAAAACACTCTTGGCATCGGCGAAGTTGTTGAAGGCCAATCCGCTTTCGGCCTCGGCACCCGAATGGCAACCCGAACAGTACTTCACGATCAGCGGCTGGATCTTTTTCTCGTATTCCTCGTTGAGCTTGGTCCAGTCGGTACCTGTAGAGGTTCCGAGCGTCGAGACGAAAACCATTCCAAGAGCAAGCAAAAGGGATGTAAAATCACGATAGGCTCTAGCCATTGCGCAATAATCCTTGCGTCGAGACAACAAATCACACCACCCCACGATTCATCGAGGAATTGTAACCCATGAGCGTCACAAACGAAGAATTGCTTCAAAAGAAATGTTTGCCGTGCGAGGGTGGGGTCGATGCCTGTTCGCTCCAGGAGGCTAAATCTCAAAGCTCGGCCATTCCCCAGTGGGTATTGAGTCCGGAGGGAAAGTGGATCGAAAGATCTCTTGGCTTGAAGAACTTCGTCGAAATGATGGCTTGCGTCAATCAAATCGCTGATTTGGCCGAGGCCGAGGGCCACCACCCAGACCTGCATCTTACCGGGTACCGAAACCTAAGAATCGAATTGACGACTCATGCCATAGGCGGATTGAGCGAAAACGATTTCATCCTGGCGGCCAAGATCGACCAGATACTCAAGAAGGAAGGCTACTGATCCGCATCGACGGATCCGCATCGACCAATTTCAAAAGTTGTAAGCGGCCCCCAAGGTAACACCGTGGAGAATCAAGGAGTCGCTCGTTTGGATCGTGCTGGATTGCGAGGGAACCCTAAAGTCGCTCGGTATTTGACTTTCGGCGGTTCCTATTCCGGAAACACCAAGAACTCGGTACCCCAAGTTTGCTGTCCATCCGCGTGCGATGTGCCAACCAAGCCCTGTTGATGTCTCCCCGAGCAATGCGGTGGAATTTCCAGAAACGTCGAAATCGAACGATGAGCCATTGCTCGCTCCGGGGGATACGATCGTAGCCAATCCGGCTTGGTTGCCTGCAAGTATCCTCTTCGTGCTGCGATTGTTGTAGACGCCTGCGTTGATATTGCTCCAAAGCGACCAGCGTGGGGTCACCGACCAGTGGCTTATCGCTCCCGTCTGCAGACCCCATAGGTCATTGCGGACATCGGATTGGAAGTACGCGTCATTGGCGCGGTAGTCGATTGCATCTTGAAGCTGAAACCAACGCACTCCGGAATACAGGCTCAAACGAAGACGGCTGGGCATGTGAAACCATGGTGCGTTGGAACCAGTAGGCTGATCAGAGAGGGTCCAATTGCGACTCTCGTCACATCGAGGAGCAAAGGGCTGTCGGGCCGACCCACCGGTTGCAAACCAATAAAAGTTCAAGTCCAGGTTGTGGAAATCCCTTTGGCTTTCCAATCGGTGCACCGAAGCGTTTCGAAAGGAATCGGACATCGGGGTTAGCCCCAAGAATAAGCCTTCGATTTTTCCAGGTTGACTCGATGAGAGCACATTGAACGGTAGGTTGGTTGCAAGAGGACCGAATGCAGAATCGTCGATTCGAGCCATCGATGCATCTGGAGAAAGTCCCCAGTAACTCGCCCCAATGGCGTATTTTCCGCAGCCGATATAACGGCCGGCACCTAGTTCGTATCCCCCGGTCGAAGGCATGCGGATATCCTCTGAGGCAAGACCTCTGAGTTCCGGATCGCTCACGGGGCTCGAGTACAGGCGGCTAGGTCCTTGGCGGAGGTTCAAGAAAAGAGCGTTGGTTGAAAAGAACCAAGGAGAAGGACTCGAGAGAGGTTGGGATGATTGGCTCAGAAAGGAACTCGGTGCACCTTTTGCCCAAGGGGAACGAAGGTCCAGGTCGATGGCGCTGTTGGGTTCAACAAACTGCATTGGTTGTGCGGAACCGTGAGTCAGAATGGGTTCGTCGGCTAGGGGTAAGGCAACTGTGGGAAGGGGGATACTAGGCGGTGTCATTACGACAGGCGGTATCCTCTCGCCGGGCACGGCTTCTGGAGAAGGAATCGACGGCAGCGACCCTATTACAGAGGGGATGCCCTGTTCGAGTGTAGGAACTGGCAATGGCGAAGGAGGAATGAAGAAGCTAGGTGAGAGGCCTTCGCCGGAAACATAGTTCGTCGATGGACCGTTGGAGATAGACACCTGAGCTCGGGCCCAAGGTTCGGGTCCGAGGCAGAAGGCAGCCAAAGCGACCCCGCACCCTAGCAAGCAGCGGTTGGGTGCCCAGGGGCGAGCCGAACCGGGGGCGAAGTATATCGGTTTGCGACACATCGAGAAGTTCCTTCTTCTTTCTGATGACCAACACTCGGAGCTTCGGAGAAGTCCCAAGTGGCCTGCTTGAGCGGTACCCTCAATCCGTTGTTGGAACGCTAGCTTTGCATGATCAAGTCATCGGATAGATGGAATTCGAGTATTTGCGGAATGCACTGGGGCTAGGGCTGATTCTTGAGGCTGGAGCGTCAGAACCGGCAATTTAGACATAAGCGGTTCAAGCGGTGGTGGTGCCGACCCGTAGCCATCCGCTACCGACTGGTAGCCATCCGCTGCCAAGCGGTGGTGGTTTTGGTGCGTGAGTAAAGCGTCCACCGTCTGGCGACATACCCAGGGGACAGGCACCCGTAGAAACGCCCGGCGCAAAGCTACCGATTGCTAGCATACCACCGCTGCTACTGGGGACAGGCACCTGTAGAATCGCCCGGCGCAAAGCTACCGATTGCTAGCATACCACCGCTGCTACTGGGGACAGGCACCTGTAGAATCGCCCGGCGCAAAGCTACCGATTGCT
>QWPJ01000198.1 GCA_003671195.1 Planctomycetota bacterium | reverse complement strand
TTGTCGAGTAGGGAATCCAGAGTCGGTGCGTAAAGAGGCCCAGCGCAGGGGTCGCAAGTGGACGAAATACAGCAGGCACTCGGAGCTTTTTTACAGCCAGAAATCGGTCGAGTTCGATGTGGAAAACGGTCGGTTCCGAAGGGCCAAGATCCGCGCGAGCAAGCCCGAATCGGGCGGCAAATGCACCGCAGGTTAGCTGGGTAGTTCGATGGTGCCAGGTGTGAGAAAGCCTCCACCGTCTGGCGACAGGTGGCTACGGCTACAGGTGGCTACCTCCACCGTCTGGCGACAGGTGGCTACGGCCTGAAGAGTCCGATCCGTCGGATCACTTGCACGAAGGAAACAAAGTCCTTAGGCTAAACGCAACGCGTCTTCAATTCCACTTTCTCACTGCAGCGATCCAAGCTATGGCTAATCGATTTCGTCCACTCCTCGGTGTAGCGATGCTGGGTCTTGCGATACTGAATCTATTGAGTTGGCCTGATTGCTGCGCCTGTGCCGATTGGCCCGGCTTGCTCGGCCAAAAACGCGATGGCTTTAGTTCGACCTCTGTCACTCTTTCGGATCACTCTAAAGCTCCACCCAAAATCCGTTGGGAAGTCGATGCGGGGCAAGGCTACGCCGGAGCAGCCATCGCGGAAAATCTAGTGGTTCTGTTCTTCCGAGATGGCCAGGAAGACATCATACAAACCGTTTCGCTCGACAAGGGAAATACGATTTGGAAAACAACCTTCCCGGCCACTTATCAACAAGGTATCGATCGGGATACCGGTCCGCGTAGTGTCCCGCAGATCGCCCAAGGAAAAGTCTTTGCTTACTCGGCCGCCGGAACACTCCATTGCGTCGATCTCCAAGATGGCCGCAAACTCTGGTCCCGGGAACTTCGAAAAGACTACAATGCCGAAGACGGGTATTTCGGCGCAGGCAACAGTCCTCTGATCGTCGACACTTCGGTGATCGTCAACGTCGGCGGACGCAAAAAAGGTGGAGTTGTCGCGCTCTCGATCGCCGATGGCAAAACCCTCTGGGCTAGCACCGATGCCGATGCCAGCTACGCTTCGCCAATCCTCTGGAAACAAGACCTCGTCGTTCCGACCCGCTTGGCCACTTATGGAATGAACCCAGCCGATGGATCCGTGCGATGGCAAATCCCCTTCGGACAACGCGGACCGACGGTCAACGCAGCCACCCCGATCATCACCCAAGAGGACCAACTGTTCCTAACATCTAGCTATGGCATCGGCTTTATCATGGCCAAGCAAGCGGCAGGCTCGATTGAAATCGTTCAAAAAGGGGATTCGATTTCTAGCCAATACGCCACCCCGGTCTGTGTCGGTCGAAACCTCTTTGGAAGCGACGGCCGCGAGGATGGCGGAGAGACCGATTTCCGATGCATCGATGGCAAAACGGGTACAACGGTCTGGACCAAGTCCGGCATGCCGATTTGCCATACCATCGCGATACGCTCGGAGGCTCCAAATCCCAAGGAAAATCAAGGCACCAACTTGCTCCTGGTCGGAATCAACGGGAAATTATGGCACTTGCCCGCCTCCCGAGAGGGCTTCAAGCCGGTTTGGTCCACGCAGCTTCCGGAGGGAAAATACCGCGCTTTGCCCGCGATGAGCAAAAATTTGCTTGTCGTCAGGACCTCTGGCGGTTCCAATTCTAAGTGGCGTTGTGTTGAACTCTAAGCGTTGATTGGCAAGCTTAGTTCAGTCGACGACTCCGCAGCGACCCTGCGGCGAACACTGTGGCTAACTCTGCGGCGATGAGTGAAACGAACCCTAAAGACGCTCCACCTGGCAACCATCCGACGATGAGGCATCTGATCGGCTCATCGCTTCTGAGTCTTTTGGTCGTCCTAATCCTGCTTGTCGTGCTCCGCTTTCTCTTGCCCCCCATGCTTGAGTTCTCCAGGTACTCATGGCACCGCGGACACCTGCGGGCCGAGTACGAGCAGTCGGGCCAAAGACTCGAAAAGATCTCCTTAGACGGGCTCTCCGAAGTCTCGCGATGGGTTACCAAGCGGGCTCAACCGAGCGTCGTGCACATTACCGTCTCGAACCAGCAACCCCTCAATGCGACACTCAGCCGCAAACCCAAGGATACTGTGCCTAGGACCGGACCGAACCGCGAAACGCGTTGGAACTCCGAGAGCATCCTCGATGGCCTCAGCCCCAGCGGCCAAGGCAGCGGCGTGATCGTAAGCGACGATGGACACATTCTGACCAACCACCACGTCCTCAACGGTGGAGTCGACATCACCGTCTATCTTGCCGACCAGCGGATCGTCCAAGCTGAAATCATCGGCGTGGATCCAACCACCGACCTAGCACTCCTGAAAATCGACGCCAATGACCTTTTGCCTATCGACTGGGGGGATAGCGACAACACAGAGATCGGCTCGCCCGTTTGGGCCATCGGAAGTCCCTTTGGCCTGACCGGATCGGTCTCTTTCGGAATCCTTAGTGGCAAGCATCGTGTCGATCTGAACGCCAATCCTCAATACCGCAGCTCTCGCGAACGGATCTCCTCAAGGTACTCGGATCTGATGCAAAGCGACGTGGCGGTCAATCCAGGCAACAGCGGTGGACCGCTGGTCAACGGCCGAGGCGAACTCATCGGCATCAACACCGCCATCGTGGGCGAAACCTATCGTGGCGTTAGCTTCTCGATCCCCTCGAGCGTCGCAAAAACTGTATACCAGCAACTGATCCAAAACGGACGAGTTTGCCGCGGATGGCTAGGAGTCGAACTGGTTCCTGAAATCCTCTCCGAAACAGCCACTGAAAACCCGTCGGTCGTCGTTCGAGCCTTGGTCCCCGACTCCCCAGCGGCCTTGGCCGGCCTGGAACCCGGTGATAGGATCCTCAAACTCAACAACATCGACATCGTGTCGGTCGAACAGGCCATCGATACGATACGAGATACGCCAGCGGGCGATACCATAGATATCCATTTGCAACGCGACGGCCAAACATCGGTCGTCCAAGCCACCCTAGGGGAACTCCGATTCGCACCATGACTCCATCGAACTTGCCCTCGTTTCGCTACAACATACTATTCGCAAAAAACATATTTTGGTTTTTGATTGCTGCGTGTGCTTTTTGGGTCCTTGATCTGAGTATGCTCGGGGCCAATGCCGCCGAGCCTATCAAGGTACTGGTAATCACGGGCGGTTGCTGCCACGACTACGACTACCAAACCAAAGCCATGCAACTGGCTGCCAAAGAGCAGTCGATCGCGATCGACTGGACGGTGGTATTCGAGGGAGGCAAAGGAACCCGCGCGACGATCGATCTTTACAACAAACCCGACTGGGCCAAAGGCTTCGATGTCGTCGTGCACAACGAATGCTTCGCCGACACCGACGATCCTGAGTACATCCGCAAAATCACTCAACCCCACCGCGAGGGTGTCAACGCCGTCGTGATCCACTGCGCGATGCACACCTACCGCTCGGCAAAAATCGACGATTGGCGCGAATTCCTAGGGGTCACAAGCCGTCATCACGAACACCAAAGCCACTATCCGGTCGCCGTACTCGATAAAGACAACCCGATCACCCAAGCCATTCCGGCCGATTACAAAACCCCTATGGACGAACTTTACATCGTCGAAAAAGTTTGGCCAAACACCAAAATCCTAGCGACGACCAAAAGCGAAAAAACAGGCGATGTCCAACCGGTCTTCTGGACCAACCAATTCGGTAAGGCGAGGGTTTTTGGAACCACCTACGGCCATTCAAACGACACGTTTAGCGACAAGGTCTTCCTGACAACCCTGGTCCGAGGCATTGCCTGGGCCGCCTCGCGGGACGTCAAGACCGGAGAGCCAAAGTAACCCTCTCGGCCCCCACGCCACATTGCTTTCGGTCCCTTGCGCATTGCAAATCACCGACAAAATCGTTATTCTCCGCAGCTAGAAAACACGGCAAGTAATCGATCTTATACCCTACAGATAACATTAAGGAATCTTTGCTTTGAACGCATCATCGAGCCCTATCCGCGACCTTGCTGTCAACACCATCCGAACTCTCAGCATGGATGGAGTGCAAGCCGCCAACAGCGGACACCCAGGAACACCGATGGCGCTTGCTCCAGTGACCTACCAACTCTGGGCTCATAACCTCAAATACGACCCAAAAAATCCCAATTGGCACAACCGTGATCGATTCGTCCTGTCCTGCGGCCATGCCTCAATGCTCCTGTACTCGATGATCCACCTTGCGGGTATCAAGCATGTCGATAAGCACGGCAAGGTAACCGACGAGGATGCCTTGTGCATCGAAGACCTCAAGAAATTTCGCCAGTTGAATAGCCCTTGCGCTGGCCACCCCGAATTTGGTTACGCCACCGGGATCGAAACGACCACCGGGCCCCTAGGCCAAGGAGTCGGAAATTCCGTCGGCATGGCCATCGGATCGAAGTTCCTAGGCGCCAAGTACAATCGACCAGGAATCGATCTCTTCGACTACGATGTCTACGCACTGTGTAGCGATGGCGACCTGATGGAAGGCATCGCCAGCGAAGCCGCTTCGATCGCCGGTCACCTGAAACTCTCGAACCTTTGCTGGATCTACGACGACAACGGGATCACCATCGAAGGCCACACCGATCTGGCCTTCTCCGAAAACATGGCCGTGAAATTTCAGGGACTCGGCTGGCATACGATCCACGTATCGGATGCTAACGATCTGAGCGCCCTGCAAGCTGCTTTCGATGAGTTCAAGGCCACTGCCGACAAACCAACCTTGATCGTCGTCAACTCGATCATCGGATACGGATCGCCCAACAAAGCCAACACCCACGGCGCCCACGGCGCTCCGCTCGGCGAAGACGAGTGCAAACTCACCAAGAAAAACTACGGCTGGCCCGAGTCCGAGAAATTCCTCGTACCGACCGAGGTCCGGGAACACTTCTCCCAAACCTTCGGTTCCCGCGGTGCGAAAGCCAGCTCCGAATGGGCCTCCCTACTAACCCAATACACCAAGGCACATCCCAAACAAGCCGCCGAAATCCAATCGATCCTCGATGGCAAGTTGCCCGACGGCTGGGACGCTGGGCTCAAAGCCTTCGCAGCGGACCCCAAAGGGATGGCCACTCGCGTTTCGAGCGGCAAAGTTCTCAACATGCTCTCGCCACAGATCCCTCAACTCATCGGAGGGTCTGCCGATCTTGCCCCATCGACGATGACCCTCATCGATGGCGAAAAAGGTTTCTCCCACCTCGATTACTCGGGCCGAAATATGCACTTCGGTATCCGCGAACACGCAATGGCCTCGGTCCTCAACGGCATGAGCCTCTGCGGCCTGCGACCCTACGGCGCTACCTTCTTCGTCTTCACCGACTACATGCGACCCTCAATGCGATTGAGCAGCATCATGCACCAACCGGTCCTCTATGTCGTAACCCACGACTCGATCGGACTTGGAGAAGACGGACCTACCCACCAACCCGTCGAACACCTTGCCGCTTGCCGTGCCATCCCCGGACTGTACGTCTTCCGCCCCGGCGATGCCAACGAAGTACTCCATTGCTACCAAGCCGCTTTGAAGCTGAGCAACCATCCTAGCGCAATGGTCCTCTCGCGGCAAAATGTTCCAACCATGGATCCGTCCAAAGTGGCCAGCGCCTCTGGAGCCCAAAAAGGTGGCTACACCGTTAGCGACTGCCAAGGTACCCCCAAGGCGATTCTCATCGGCACAGGAACCGAGCTGATGCTCTGCATGAAAGCCCAGGAAATACTCGCGGCCGAAGGGATCCCCGTCCGGGTCGTAAGCATGCCTTGCTGCGAACTCTTTGACGAGCAGCCCAAGTCCTATCGAGACGAGGTCCTACCCCCTGGTATCGACCTGCGATTGGCATGCGAGGCAGGTCTGCGACTCGGCTGGGACAAGTACATCGGACTCGATGGTTTGTTCGTCGGCATGACAGGCTTTGGAGCTTCGGGACCAGCCGACCAACTCTACAAACACTTCAAAATCACTTCAGATCAAATCGTTCTGCTCATCAAGAACGCCATGGCCTAAGCGACTCAGCCAATCCAAACTCTAACGCGATCGGGCTTGACGCAATCCCTCGTCCTGCCCGTCGCTCTGCGCTGAATCCCCCGACCCATTGGCGCCATCGGATCTATCCGAACCTGTTCGCACGGCATAAAAAGCCGCCTCGTCGAGCCCGTCGCCGTCGAAGTCGCCGACCACCACGCTCTGGCCCTCTCCCTGGATCTCAAAAACCTTGTCGGTCGCGTCCAAGCGGCCGTTTCCATTGCTGTCGACAATCACCTTATCGCCGCGAACCACAGCGATCTCATCGATCCCGTCGCCATTGAAATCACCTACCACGGCGATATCTCCCGCCTTGCCAAACTCCGCGTAACGGTCGCGCTTCGCATCGAACTGTCCATCGCCGTTGGTGTCTAAAACCCAATCCCCATCTCGGAAAACACCCAACGTCGAGACTCCGTCACCGTTGAAGTCCCCTGCGATCGGCTGGTCACCGCGTGTCCCGAATCGAAACACGTGATCGATCACATCCGACCTCGCATCCCCGGTACTTCCACGCTGCATCAAACGCACCAGACTCTCCTCGTCCTGACGCGGTGGGACATTCTTGGGCTTGGTCGCCAGCCGATTTTCCGTATCTGGCAATCCGGGCTCACGCTCGATCGCCGCTCCATCACCAGCTCGCGATACTCCCCATACCCCAATGTCGTCTTTGCCGTCGGCGTCCCAGTCTCCAACGACAGGGAGATCACCTACCGACCCGAGCTGCGCCCACAAATCCGTTCGATCCCATTCCCCATTGCCATTGATGTCGATCAACCATTCGCCGTCTTTAAACAACGCCAATTCGTCGATCCCATCCCCGTTGAAATCACCCGCTAACTGCGTTGCACCCTGAACGCTAAAGGCTCGCCTTGAGGTGACCCGATTGGGCTTCTTCATCGCTGAAACCACTTGCCAACGCCCCCGGTCGATCGCATCGACCGTCCAAGTCGTCGCATCGAGCATCCGTGCGGCTTTAGAGATTCGCTCTCGATCCACCGTGCGGCGATCCTGATAGCCCCGTGGCTCTCCAGCATTCATCACACTCAAATGCCATGTGTAATCAACGCCATACCCTGCGATGCTCTGCGGTAGCCGCGGATCCTCAAAAGGGGACAATACCACCAAAGCCGGATTCAACGG